>JAEORM010000024.1 GCA_016840905.1 Candidatus Gerdarchaeota archaeon
TATTATTAAACATAATGTCAAAAAAAATTATGATTTGTGGACATATGGTTTATTTATATTAATTAACATAAACATTTTATAGTAGTATGCTCTGTCGTATGATATAGTATACAGGGTGTATTTATGACTAAAAATGATATTCAACAAATAAAAAAGAAAGTTAAAACAATTATGAATAATCCATTAATAGATTTATTCTATCCGAAAAAGGAAGATAGTCTTAAAGGATCAAAAGAATGGACTAATTTAACTAAAACACAATTAGAAACTTTGGTTATTGATATAATTACTGATGAAGTAAATGAAGAGCTAACTTATTTAGAAAGAGGAGAAATACGTGGCGTAACTAAAAGATCTTTTTATAGAACACTGGAACAAGCTCGCTTAAATTTAATTCGAGCAATTTTTACTATTATGGTTGCTTCAGTTCTTAATATAATTGATTCACCAAGGCTTTCTGATTTTAATAATCTTTCACAGAATTTTCTTGATCTAATTACTGTTAGTAGACTAGATTCCCAAAGTCCTGAAGAGAAAGAAAAATGGATTAATGTATATACAAAAATGATTTTTGAAAACGTAAAGAAATTAAAAAAGCAAAGTGCGTTATCTAATATGATTAAATGAGTGTATTATTTGTATTACAAATAATACTCTCTTTTATCCTTTAAAGCTGCAATTATAGCTTGACCGGTACTTAAACCACCATCACCACATGGAATTAAGTGATGTTGTAAAAATTCTAAATTGGAATCATTTATTCTTTTAGCAATTCGTCTAGTAATAAATTCATTGAAAGCTACTCCACCAGAAAATCCAATTTTATTTAGACCATAAGATATCGCTGAATCTATTGCTATCAATGAAAATTGATCAGCTAATTCATTATGAACTGTTAATGCTATATCACTAGGTTTGCAACCTTCTTTGAATTTCTCATATGCCTGAAAAATGATCTCACTTGTATTTATTATCCCTGATTCTGGAAATGGAATATTAAATTTTACTCTTCCTTCTTTTCCTTTCATTGCTAAAGATTCAAGAGTAATTGCTGGTTCTCCTTCATATGTTCTTTCAAAGCATGTTTTTAATAATGCGCTAACAGATGCTAGAATTCTTCCAGTACTTGTTGTTTCAAAAGTGTTAATTTTTTGTTTAAGTTGTACAAGTAATACTTGTATTTCATTTTCTCCTCCAGGTAAAGCCATATCATAATTATTAACTAATAAATCATAAAGTTCAGATTCTGATAATTTATTAGATAAAATACCAGCTAACATTCTTATTGGATATATTGTAGCGCGATCACCTCCTGGCATTATTTGTTCTTCAAGATGACCAATTCGATTATATCCAAAGTAATTACATCGTAGAATTTCACCACCCCAGATTTTACCATCTTCTCCATAACCTACACCGTCCGCTACAATAGAAATAATCTCTTCATCAATACCTAAATTATTATCTACCATTAATGCAACCCCATGAGCATAATGATGTTGTATTTTTGATAATTGAGAATTATATTTAACGGCATATTTTTCTGCTAAGCTAGTAGTCAAATATCTTGGGTGTAAATCACAACCTATCGAATTATAGGAATTAATGCCTAATAAGTTACTTAAATGATTTAAAGCAGATTCAAGAAAATCCAATGTTTCTAAAGTATCAATATCTCCAATATATTGTGTGGGAAAACATCTATTTTTTAATGCTATAGCTCCTGTTGAAGTAAGTAGAGTACCTATTCCTAATGATACATTGGAATCTAAATCAAATGGTAAATTAATAGGTTCAGGAACCCAACCTCTTGATCGACGAATAATAACAGGATTCTTATTTGTTAATCTAATAACACTATCATCTGCTCTTTGGTAGATTTGCCGATTATGAAGTAAAATATAATCAGCTAAATTAGTTACTTTTGATAAAATCTCTGAATTGTCAATATACATTGGAATATTAGAAGGATTTGCACTTGTCAATATTATCGCAGAACCTTTTATCTCATCTAAAATTAGAGAATGAATTCCTGAATATGGCAGCATGACTCCTACATTAAATAAATTAGGTGCTATCCATTCAGATAAAGGAAAAGGTTGTTTCTTTCTAACTAAAACAATTGGTTTACGAAAACTTGTAAGTAATTCCTCTTCGACAGAATTAAGCTCTGCATATTGTTTAATATTAGATATTGATTTAGAAATTACCGCAAATGGTTTATACTTTCTTTTACCCTTTCGTAAACGTAATTTTAGAATAATTTCATCATTCATAGCTGAGCATGCTAGATGAGTGCCACCAATACCTTTAATAGCTAAAATACTGCCCTCATCAATTAAATTTGCTATTTTTTTATAGATATTTTTACCTTCTATTTTTATACCTTCTTTGGAAAAAAGACTTAATTGTGGACCACAAATACTACAACAAGTTGTTTGTGCATGATGCCTTCTATCTCGAGGATTATTATATTCCTTACTACAATCAGGACATAAAGGAAATTCTACCATTGTTGTGTTTGGTCGATCATAAGGTAAATTTGTAATTGTCGTATATCTAGGACCACAAATTGCACATGAAGTAAATGCATATTTATATCGACGATCATTAATATCTTCCATATCTTTCAGGCAATCATCGCAAATTGATATGTCAGGAGGAAGATATGATATACCACCAATTTTATTTTCTGAACTAGTTAAAATATCAAAATCATTGAATTCATTAGTTATATTTTTCCATGTGACTTGAAAATCTTCATATTTTGCTAGATATGGTTTATCTTTTTTAAGAGATTCAATAAATTCTTGAAGAATATTTTTTGGTCCTTCTGCGATAATTAAAACCCCAGCATCTCCTTGATTCCTTACAAATCCCTTTAAATTTAAATCCTTAGCTTTACGGTACACAAAAGGTCTGTATCCAATGCCTTGAACTATTCCTCTACAGACAATTTCCACTCGAGATATCAATTAATAAGCCTCAAAAAAATGTTAGCAAATATAATACTAATAATTTGTTATAAATTTAAATTGAATACAAATAAATTTTGAAATTATTAAAAATTAACCTCAAAGTCACCTTTGAGAAAGAAATCTTTAGGAAGAACCCAATTATTTTCTTCTTCATTATAGTATCTATAAGGTATTGATCTAAATATTCCACTTGTTTTTGATGCTAAAGAAAATTGAGTATTCTTTATTTCAGGTAAATTTTCGCATATTAAATCATTAAGTCTATGGGCTCCGTTCATTAAATCAATCGTGAAAATAGCTCCACCATTTTTAAAAGAATAGGAAAATGATTGAGGTAATCGTAATAGGATTTTCTCAATCTTAGAAAGATCGGAAGTTGAAATTTTATCATAAAATAGAATTGCTGTTTGATTTAAACCCATATAATAAAGCAATATCATTGGAAATAGAAGAGGTTTAACATTTTCAATATGAAAATTAGTTTCCTCCCATGACAAATCCAAATATTTAGCAATAGTACGAACTGATCTGTCAAGATCTCTTTTATAAATTGTCATTATCTTCAAATCCATTTCGGAAAGATCAATTTTTCCCCCCTCAAAATAAAAACGATGAAATGAATTTTCAGTTAATTTTTGATTGTCTTGCATACTAAAGACTCTTTCTTTAAACCAATCTATATAAAAACCAGGTTTTATACCGGATAATACTGAAGGACGTTTTGAATAATTATAATATGAAAAATCTAAATTATTAGCTATTGAATCAACTTCATCAAAATAGTATAAATTAATTATTTTTTGATCTTTAAGGCTCTCGAGATATTCCTTTAATTCTTTTTCATATTGTTTTGGTATGTTTAATGAAATTATATAATTATAGTGTTGATTAGGACATCGACGAATTGTCCTAGTAAAAGGAGATGAAAAATATTCAGGAACCATATCCGTAAATTGAGGTGAAGCGTTAAGTAAGATAATAAAAAGATTTAAACCAATTTTTGGGAAATTTGCTGTACCAGTTATACGAAAGTAAGCATTATTTCGCAAATAACCAATACGTCGACTAATATAATTGGAGCGTACATTCAATTTTTCTGAAAGTGTATCATTATTATATTCGATGTTTATTTTTAAACAATCACGAACAGTTTCAATGATTTTTACATCCATTTCAGATAATGGAACAATATAATATCTTTCAAGATCAAACAAAATTGCACAGGATTCAATAAATGTTAAATTTTTGAATTTCTGAATCTGTTCAAGAAATGTCTCTATAAATAAACCATTCATAATTTTATCTAAATATAAAAACTCAGTAAATGGTTTATAGTGATATTCACCCATTGGGAGCTGGACTGTTTCAGGTTTTGAGTGTTTACTCCAAAAATTAACTAAATAATCTCTATCTTCTTCATCATTAAGTTGACGATAAATATATAGAAAACCTAAATCTAAAGCTATGCGATTATTAATCCCTTGAACTATGGGAAAAAAATTTGTCATCATATTTTCAAAAAGTTTTGAAAAATTAGGTTTATCTTTTAGTTGATGAAGGTTTTCTAATAATTGTTCAGACATAGATTACCATGATCCTCATTATAATTTGACAAATGAACTAATCGACCAAAATTAAGTTCAAAATTAAATATAAAAACACCCAGAGAACATAAGATTTTTCTTTTAATTAAGAAAAGTTATAATCTATAGATTCAAAATTAGCTAAAAAAGAATTAGTCTTAGAAGTTTATGATTGTGGATATATTGAATGAAAATATTCAAAATTTAATTATAAAAGCAAATTCATTTCCTGAAAAACCTGGAGTGTACTTATTTAAAGATAAGAATAATAAAATTATTTATGTTGGAAAAGCAAAATCATTGAATGCAAGAATTAAATCTTATTTTATAAGAAATCCAATTGAAAGAAAAATAGAGATAATACAAGAAATTGCTCATGATATGGAATTTATAACAACAAATTCAGAAACAGATGCTCTAATTTTAGAAAATGAATTAATTAAAATTCATCGACCAAAGATCAATGCTAGACTAAAAGATGATAAAACATATCCATATTTAAAAATCACAACTAGTGAAAAATATCCTAGAGTGGAAATTGTAAGAAAAAGAGAAGAATCAGATGATATTTACTTTGGTCCTTACACCGATGTAAAGACTTTACGAGAGGCCTTAAATAAGGCTCTAACAATTTTCCCAATCGCAAGATGTAAAAAAGAAATTATCCTTGGAAAAAAAAATCAATCATGTTTATTCTATCAACTTGATAGATGCGTAGCTCCATGTGTTAATAAAATAGATTATGAGGTATACCAAAAAACAGTAAAACAATTCATTAGGCTTTTTGAAGGGAAACAACAAGATATATTTCTAGAACTTAAAATTGAAATGGAGAATGCTGCGGATAATCTAGAATTTGAAAAAGCTGCAATATTGAGAGATAAATTGTCTGTATTAGAAAAAATAATTTATAAACAAACCATAGTATCAAAAAATCTAACTGCTGAATATGACATAATTGGAATGGAAAAAAGCGAATCGATTACTTTATTGCAATTATTAATATTGAGACAAGGTAGAGTTATAGAGCAAAAACATTTTCTAATGGATATACCATATGAATTAGAAGAACCTGAAATATTATCCATATTTATTAAACAATATTATTCTCAATCAAATTTTATTCCTAAGAAAATTCTAACTAAAGCTCAAATAAAAGATGATGAAGTAATAAATAATTGGCTAAATATGAAAGCTAATAATGAAACATCAAAATTGAATAGAATTTTGCATCTACCAAGCTCACAAGAAGAAGAAAATTTCATTGAATTAGCATATAATAATGCTAAATCAAATATGAATTCTAAAGTAAAAATTGAGCAAATTAAAGAGAAGAAAAGACTAGATGGTTTAAAGGAATTAAAAGAAATAGTTGGACTTGCTGATATCCCGAAAAGGATAGAAGGATATGATATCTCTACTTTACAAGGATCAAATACAGTTGGGTCACGTGTAGTATTTGAAATGGGAAAAGCAAAAAAAAGTGATTATAGAAAATATATAATTAAATCAATTGATTATCAAGATGATTTTGCCTCTCTAAGAGAAATCATAAAGCGACGATTTTTAAATAAATCATTAACTGAAGAGAATAGACCAAATCTCATTTTAATAGATGGAGGTAAAGGACAAGTTAGTGGAGTTTTTGAGATTTTGAGAAATTTAGGGGTAGATATACCAATTATAGGACTAGCTAAGGAATTCGAAGAAATTCATTTTCCTGATAAAAGAGATCCATTAATTTTAGATGAAAGATCAAATGCCTTAAAAATATTGCAAAATATTAGAGATGAAGCACATAGATTTGCTATAAGTTTTCATAGACAAAGACGAACAAAAGATATGATTAAATCCTCGCTTGAAGAAATTCAGGGTTTAGGTAAGAAAAGGATTGAACAATTACTTACACATTTTGAGACCATAGCAGCAATTAAAAAAGCGACTATTAATGAGCTTTGTGAAGTCCCTGGAATAAATCGACAAATAGCTGAAAAAATACACAATTTTTACAAAAATGATATTAGATTTGATTAATGTAAATTTATTTTAACAGTTTTTTTCTCAAAAAAAAATATTTTAATTATCTGTCGCAACACCTATATATGAGTTATGAGATATATAAATGGAAAATAAAAGTTTAAAAAACTTTGAAAATTGATTTAGTCTATAGAAAAAATCAAAATAAGAGATGTTAAAAAATGTCTATGAGAAGCTATGCCTTTAGGCGTATACTTTACATCTTACCCACACTACTTGGAATATCAGCAGTTAGCTTTGCTTTAATTGCAGCATCCCCTGGAGATCCTATTCAAATTAGAATGGGTCTGTTTAAAGGGGAACAATCTGAATATGATGCACGTTACAATGACATAGGTATGGAAATTGGTTTACTACAAAAAGTTGGAGAAGATTTTGTATCTTTTGATATAGGTATGTCTACAACTGATGGATTTACTGTAACAAATATTTCTATACCAGGACCAGCATCTGCTAATGTTGAATATACTACTGTAACTCTCAATTTACACAGTGATATACAAAGGAATTTTTCAATCTCTGGATATAATATTGAAGTTACTGTAGAACCAGATGTAACATATGAGCTAGTTTTTGTTGCAGATATGTCTTCATTCAATAGTGAACATGTACTAAGTACAATATTTTATTTCTCAGCAGATGGCATATATGAGTATGGAACAATATATGTTATGGAAACAGAATATGTTAGAATTAATGTGTTTATTCGATATTTACAATGGCTTGGTTTAATGAAGAGATATGTATATGATGAACAAGAATATCGACGTTCTGGTATCTTACAAGGTGATTTCGGTCGTTCATGGTATTGGACAGAAGATGGAAAACAAGGAAAACAAATAACTGACATTATTATTTCTCGAATGTGGTATACATTATTCTTGACAACACCTGCTTTTGTTATCAGTACAATATTAGCAACTGTTATTGGAGTTATCCAAGCAACGAGACAATACTCAATTTGGGATAAAGGTGTAACTTTAGCTTCACTAATAGGTTATTCTATGCCAACGTTTTGGTTAGCAAAACTTGTTATGCTTGCTTCATATTATATGTTTAGATTTACAGGAGCAACGCAAGGGGATGCATTTAAAGAACCGTTTATTTTAAACGCGAAATTCTATGTGTTCCTTATCTTGCCAACAATAACTTTGGTTTTAACAGGTTTAGTTTTCTTAGCAAGGTTAACACGGTCACAATTACTGGATATTTTAAGACAAGACTATATAGTTACTGCAAGAGCGAAAGGTCTGGCAGAAAGATCAGTAATTTATAAGCATGCATTTAGAAATGCACTGTTACCGATTGTAACTGTGGTAGGAATGGCATTACCTGGACTATTAGGTGGAGCAGTAATGACTGAGGGTGTGTTCGGCTGGCCAGGTTTAGGAACTGTATTCTTGACGAGCTCACTGCAAAGAGATCATCCAATGATGATGGCTACAAACTTCATATTTGGAGCATTATTCTTAGTCTTCAGATTGATGGTTGACTTAAGTTATGCTCTTGTTGATCCAAGAATTAGGTATTAGGAGATGATAAAAATATGGCTACAGTAAATGAAACAAGCGTTGATCGAGAAGCCCGAATCCTTGAAGAAATAAAATTAGTTGAAGGATCCAATCTTTGGGCATTGACTATGAGAAGAATGCGAAAAGATCAAATGGGTATGCTTGGATTTTATATCGTCTCTTTCCTAGTAATTATTGCTATTTTAGCATTCTTAATTCAACAATATGATGCGATATTTGGATTAGCCAATCCCACAAATGATCCCTGGGATCAAAATAATTACTATATCGAATTATGGATTCCCGGCACACAAAAATATCTAAGATTAATTGCTCACCCACGGTATATCATCCCCGGTGATCAAACAATGGCACCATGTGCACAATATCCGTTTGGAACAGATAGTCGAGGATATGACATCCTCTCAAGAACATTCTTTGGTTCTACTTTATCTATGGTTCTTGGATTTATAGGTCAAATGACCACAAGTATCTTAGGTATGATTATTGGATCGTTTTCAGGATATTATGGCGGAGTCTTTGATGATATTATACAAAGAGTAAATGAAATTATTAGCGCTATGCCAGGATTTATTCTCTTTATATTTATCGTTTCAATTTTCAGAGATGTAGCAGCGACCATTCCTGGAGGCATCTATATGATCGTTATACTGATCTTTGCCCTAATAGGTTGGGGTGGAGTAAGTCTAATAGTTAGAAGTACGATTCTGTCTCTGAAAAACACTGAATTCATAGAAGCTGAGCGAGCGCTTGGCGCAAATGATAGAAGAATTATCTTCAAACACGTTATTCCAAACTCCCTTTCACCGGTAATAGTCGTTACAACATTAGGAATTGCTAACACTCTAATAACAATTGCTGCACTTGCCTTCTTTGGTCTAGGTGATCCAACAGCTGTCTCTTGGGGTGATGATCTTGCGTACCATCGAGATAATTTACTTACTTGGTGGTGGATGCCAACATGGCCTGCAACAATGATCTTCATAACTGTTCTTGGTTTTAACCTCATGGGAGACGCTTTACGAGACGCACTCGATCCAAAACTAAAATAAAATGTGAAAATAAGACGTTCAACGTCTTAATTTTTTCTTTTTTTATATTAAATATAAGAGCAAGTATTATAAAGGACTCATTTTGGAATTATTATATAATAATCTGACCGATTAGGCGGAAAATTTTATGACAAATGAATTTGACTTTGGCGAAGATACCGAGGAAATTATTGGTAGAGGAACTTGGATTGATAAACTTGCTTTAGATGTTATTGCACGCAAAGATAACTTAGAAGGAACTCATCCAAAGATTATCAAAACTGAAAGTGGATTAGGAGCTTCAGGATTTCCTCATATTGGTTCATTCGCAGATGCCTCTCGTGCCTATGGATTCAAATTAGCACTTGAAGATTTAGGACGAGAATCTGAATTTATTGCTTTTGCTGATGATATGGATGGATTAAGGAAGGTTCCTGCTGGATGCCCAGCAGAATTAAAGGAACATCTTGGAAAACCTGTATCACTTATCCAAGATCCATGGGGGTGCCATAAAAGTTATGGTGAACATATGTCTTCATTGTTAAAGGAAGCATTAGAAAAAGCTGGGATAGAATTCACAGCTGGTTCAGCAAATAAAATGTATTCTACAGGTAAAATGGCACCACAAGTTAAAAAAGTCCTTTTACAAGCAAAATTAGCAGGTCAAATTATCCAAGAAACTACAAAACAAGAAAAATATCTTGAAGTGTTACCTTATCACGCAGTGTGTAAGAATTGTGGGAAAATATACACAACTAAAGCTATCAGTTTTGATGAGAAGAAAGGTTTAGTCGAATACTTGTGTGAAGGAGATGAAATACGAGGTAAAAAATTAGATGGTTGTGGGCATCATGGATTTGCTGACATCAAAAAAGATGAAGGAAAACTAACCTGGAAGGTAGAATTCGCAGCAAGATGGGAATTGCAACAAATCGATTTTGAAGCCTTCGGTAAAGATATCTTTGAATCAGTTATTTGCAATGACCAAATTTGTAAGGAAATTTTCAAGTACGAACCACCAACTCATGCAAGATATGAAATGTTCCTAGATAAAGGTGGAGCAAAAATATCAAAATCAACAGGTAATGTTTTCACACCACAAACTTGGTTTAAATATGGCTCAACCGAATCATTGTCATTATTAACCTATAAACGAATGGGTGGAAGTAGAACACTAGCAATTGATGATATTCCTATTTACATGAAAGAATTGGATTATTTAGAAGACATTTACTTTGGTAGAATTAAGGAAGGAAATCAAGCTCGTAAACGCAAATTATCAGGATTGTATGAATATTGTTTTCATTTAAAAACACCTGAAAATTGTTCGATACATATACCCTATACATTATTGGTTAATCTTATAGCAGTTGCACCTAAGAATAAAAGAGAAGAATTTCTTGAAGCAAGTTTACGAGATTATGGTTATCTAAAAGAAGGCAACACATTAGCTGAAATAAATGATAGAATAAAATATGCTGAAAATTGGATAAAGGATTACAAGAAACTTGAGGATATATCAGTAAATTTAACTGAAGAAGAAAAATCTCTCATTACAGATTTCATTGATGTTTTAAGTAAATGTAAAACCGCAGATGAAATTCAAACAGCTATTTTTGAAACTGCCAGAGGTAAAAATATGAAACCAGGAAATTTCTTTGCCTTACTCTATAAGTTATTATTGAATACTGATCGTGGTCCAAAATTAGGTCCCTATATCTATACTATAGGAACTGCTAATACAATTAAAACATTAAAGAAAAATCTCAAGTAGATATTTTTGTTCATAGAAAATCTATGAACAAAACAACTCTTTTTATATGTAAACTATTAAGATAATTCAAAACATTAATCTAAAGATTATGAGAGTAATTTTAATGGAATATAAACAATTACTAGGATATATGGTATACGATAAAGATTCTATTGAATTAGGAAAAATTGTTAGAATAGATAGATTACCTCATATTTTAACCAAAAAAATTGTTCCCCACATTGTTATCCAAGTAAAGATTAGTTTACTAAAACGATTAAATATTACTTTTGATGTAGGAGAAATTGGAAGAATAGAAAGTAATAAAGTCTGGTTAAAAATCAATAATGATCATTTTAAAGAAAGACTTGAGAGGGAAATATTGCTATATGAGGAAAAGCAACGTTATAGAAGATATGTAAGAACTAGATAAGTCCTTATTTTAAAGATTAGTAATTTTTAGTGGATGTTTATCATTTGAAAGAATGACAACTTTACTTTCTTCCATTTCAAATACTTGTTTATAATTAGGCATTTCGTCTAAGATTTCGTTAGCAAATAATTTAATATCTTCAATAAAAGGCATATTTTTTCTAGTTACTCTATGTTGTGAAAAACCTACTGGAACAAATCCTTTGATTTCAATAAAGGAAGGATTAGCTTTTTCTATTAATGGAACATAATCTTTCGGTTTAATCATATTGATGTTTTTTGCCATAGTTAATCTAGTAACTGTTCGAGTTTTCATCTTACTCATAATCTCTAAACTATGTAATATTCTTTGCCAACCATCTTTTACTAGTGGTCTACAGACTTTAACATATTCAGCTTTATCTGGTGCGGGAATTGTAATATATAATTGGGTGGGAGCTATTCCAGTATCAATCATTTTTTGGAAACTTTCTGGATTCGTTCCATTTGATACTAAAAAGGTTGATAAGCCATTCTCTTTCAATAAAACTAATAATTCAGTTAAAAAAGGATAAAGAGTTGGTTCTCCTGCCAAACTTAATGCTACATGCTTTGGACTACTAGCTTCTTCAAATTTTTCTTGGGAAACGATTGGTTTATATCCAGAGATACAACGTTTCCATCCCCACAATAATCCTTTCAAAACTTCTTCAGGAGAATCAAATTCAGAATCAGCTACTTTCCAAACTGGTTTTTCACCAATATCTTTTTCCTGTAAACGCCAGCAAAATAAACATTGATGATTACATAGAAGAGTAGGTGTTGCTTGTATACAACGATGACTTTCAATACCATAAGCGTTCTTATAACAAAAGCGATCATTTTTCAAATAATTGTGTGTCCACAAACATTTCTTAACAGCTATTTGCTTGCCATATAATTGATACCCTTGTTTAGCTAACCGTTCTTTGATTTTTGGTAAAATTACTGAGGGTATTGAATGATCATTAGTCATTAGGAACACTTTTTCTAATTGATAATACAACTATGGTTTATCCCAGGTGAATCCATAATATCGAACTTCATTATTTGTAAGTATTGTTCCGATAACAAATTTCTTTCGAACAGAAGTTGCTAAACGACCTGCACGAACTAATTCTCTTGCAGTTAATTCACTCCCTTTAGGTAATGCGGTAATTACATATGGTGAATGATCAATTCCTGGTCCTTGTTGATATACTGCAAAATCAGCACCAAATTTTAATCCAGGTCGGGGAATTAATCCTCTTTTTCTCATATCTTTATAGATGAGCATTTTTTCCTCAAAAAGATCAATTGCTTTTTTTCCGATTTTTAAAAGCTCTTCAAAATTTACTGGGAATTTTTTCTCTACTCTATAAACAATTATTTTCTTCTTTTCTAACAAATAACAGGCTTCAATTAGAGATAATTCTAAAGGACGATCAAATTCCTCACCTTTGGGTTTACGTATACCTAATGGTTTACCATAAAAACCAGAATTGTATAAACGTGATCCTTGTGAAAAATCCCAAACCATAACACGATTCTTTATCAACTCTGCAAAAATATTAGATTCATTATTTCCTAATTTTGGTTCAGACATGGTTTGTTCATCCAAATAAGAGCTATTATTCTACATCACTTTAGAATAAAAGGAAAATAAATTCTTCTAAGAAAGAAGAATTTGAGCTATTCACTAACTAGCGACTCATTGCATACATTCGAATATATTGTGCTACATCTCTAGCAGAGTCAACCATGTTTTCAATTCTATCAATTGATTCTCTTACTAAATAAACAACACTTTTAGGAGCATCAATATATGCAAGTTCATAAATTAAAGCACGGTAATTTGTATCAGCATTATTTTCAGTAATTTCAATTTGCTCAGCAAGTTCTATTACGCGATCTAAGCTTTGATAGAGAGAACGCATTAAATTAATTATGTCTTTTGCTGCAACTAAATTCTTATCAATTAATCCTTGAATATTATTAGCAAAATTTTCAGGTGGTAACCAATTAACATCAAGTTGTTCTAAGAAATAAGCAGCACCCTGAGCAAGATCAATTATTTGATCAACAGTACGAATTATTCTCATAAGATCTTGTCTGAAGAGTAGTGCTGGACCGGCATCAGAAATTTCTTTCATGGCATCATTTTTCAGGGTATTAGCTTTTGCTTCTAGTGCATTTAATTCATTAACACTTTGATCAAATTTTGTTCTTCCAGGAGTTTTCCAATGTTCTATAATTTGAGCTAAAACTTCTACACCGTTTAAAACAATTCTTGAATGATCAAGTATAATATCTAATACTTTCTTTTCAACATTGTTACCATTTGTTTTTTGATATACCATAGCTGTTCTACCTGATTTCTACATCCGAAATTATCTATATGTCAAAGAAGCGTTAAGTTCGACTTTTTAATCTTTTAGGTAATGCTAGTATATTTCTGCAAAAAGCATAAAACAGTTTATATTAAATAATTTCTTATATGAAGATAGAGTTTAAACTGTCCAATAGGAGTTATTAAAATTAAACATTGAATGAATAACTAGTTGAGTTGAGTTAACATCATGATTAATACTACCTTTCATGATATTTCTGAAGTGGCTACAAAACAGTATAATAAAGATGCCAAAGATGAACTTGAAAATAAATTAAAATCTTTTCTAAAGGAAACCTCAGTTGATATTATAAAACAACTAGGGTTACAATATGTTTTCATGTTCTTTTCATCCTGCATTGCAAAAAGCAACAACCATGATATAATTAGTACAAGTGATGTTAAAGAAGCTTTTACGTTTTTAAAATATATTCTCTCTCGAGATTCAGTGGAAAATATTCTTCTTAATAGTGGCATTAATCTTGGTTTACCACAAACAGAAATACCAAAGAATCGTTTGGTAGATCTATTACAAATTAAAGGTGATATTAAAACCAAGAATAATTTAGATTCAAAAATTACTCGATTGGTTGAATTTTTATCAGATCAAAGACTTGCTGCAAAACACATTGACAGAATTGAGAAAGAATTAAGGGCAACAATCCTCTTTATATCAAGATTATTTTGTATCAGTAGATTAAATCCAACACCAGTTGTTCCCACAACAGATATTGATACTGCTTATGATTTCGCAAGATATCTAATGCTAAAATTAACTCCTTTGAAATTAAGAATATTAAATGTTTTATATCTTATAGATGATGAAAATATTTGGCGAAAAATACCTAAAATGTTCTTCGACCAAACTACTCATGACCATCTAAGTAACACTGCCTATTCTAAATGGGAAAGTGAATTACCTGAGAATTTTGAGGTACTTAAAAAGCATATAAATTGTAGTTCAAGACCTTTTATCGCTGCAATTTTAGGTTATAGCGAACTTTATGGCGCAAAAAATCAAATTTCTCGTGTAAGTAGTGAGGAATTAGTAGATATATTAGATGCTTTTGAAAAACAAATATTCGGTAATTTAAGTCCAATGATTATGGAAGATAGAGGATTAGTTTTAACTTTCACTGAAGAAGGATTAGAAGTTTTAGGCGATATTTCTAATTGGATTACAGATTTAATAGTAAACAAATTGGGTAAAGATGAATTTGTCTTTAATTTCTCTTCAACTGTTCCCCGACAGATCTCACTTTTATTCTTTATTTCGATTTTTGAGACCATTAAAAGTAAAGAACGAAAAATAGATTTAATACATATTCTAGCTGCTCTAACAAAATGGACAAATATACTCCAGTCACTCATAATGTAAAAATTAAATCTAAAGGATAGATGCTTAATTGGTAAAAATTACTCTTGTAGGGATAACTCATATTGATTTCAAAAGTCAGGAAAAGGTAGCAAATATACTTAGAACTATTAATCCAGATGCTGTTTGTTTAGAACTTGATGACTATCGTCTCGAGATTTTGAAATCAAACGATTTAAAAGAAAAAAATAATCAAATACAGGAGATTAAATCAGATTCAAAGAATGAGAATAATAACAATATTTCTCCAATAGATGAGTTAAAAGAAGAAACTGAAAATAAATACGATTTTGCAGAAGGATTCTCTTCACTTTTAGAGGACATAGGCTTTTTTGAAGGAGAGCTTGCTAGAATTTCAAAAGTTGATTTGCCCGGTAAAGAGATGTTAGTTGCATATAATACAGCAAAAGAACTTGGGGCTAAAATCTACTTAATTGATCGTTCAATTCAAGATATCAGCAAAGTAATTGAAGAAGAAGTTTCAATTGAAGAAGCAAAGAAGTTTCAGGATATAGTAGATGAATTAATTTTTGAAAAAGATATTGTTTCTAAACCTCTTGATATACTCTCTGAAAAATCAGAAACTTCAGATATACCTACTAAAGAAGAAAATGAAATAGATAAATTAGCAGAAAAAGAAACAATTAATTTAGAGGAAGTTTTTGAAATATTCAAAGATCAAAATTCATTAAGTAGTATACTTTCACTCTTCAGTTCTAATTTCCCAAAATTATATTCTGTCTTATTAGAAGATCGAAATATTTACATGACAAAACAAATTTTGAAAGTAGCAAATGAACATTCTAATATTGTTGCTGTTTTAGGATATGGCCATTTAGGAGAAGTAGAAGCAGCATTAAAAGAATTTGGTGAAGATATTCAAATCGAAGTTATTCGTTGAATACCAAAAGAAATTCTTTATCTTATAACACGATCTTCAACTTGGAAATCTTCTCCACCTTTCCAAATCAATTGTAACTTACCATAAAGATTTTCCATATTGTGATTTGTTTTTGAGCTAACAGTCATTGTTTCAGCTAGAATATTCATTTTATCGATCATATGGAATAATTCACCAGCCATTTCTCGTCGTTCACCAGAAATTGATGAATTAATAGCATCTTCAAATAATAGACTATCATCAATCCAATTACCAATATCCTCAAAATTCTTTTCATCAAGTAAATCAATTTTTGAAATCAGATTTAATTGTGGATGGAAGAAGCGCATTTGTACACTTATTGAAAGAACAAGTGAATTAATTAATCCATAAGGAGTTCTACACAAGTTTGCATCCATGAGATTAACTAAAACACATCTTTCTCCACCAAGCTCTTTTGCAACAATTACTCCTGTGGGTCGAAAAGCAAATAATTCCATTTGCCCCGGAGTGTCTATTAGTAGTATATCTGGTGATAACTCATTAATCTCTTCCAAAATTTCTGATGATTGACTGGTTATCATATCAACTGCTGCAACTAAACCACCATTTGGACCCAATTCATATTCAGTCATTATTTCATTAATATCTACATAATCGCGAACATCGATATCTGGGGCGTAGGGTAATCGCACCACACCAGGATCAAGATTAAGTTTTGCAACATCAAGTTCATATATAGTCATAAGCTCTGACAAAGTATAAGTTAATGCACTTTTACCAGATCCAGCTGTTCCAACAATAAAAGCAGTGTACATTTTTTCCACCTAAATTATTTTGTTTTGCCTATTGTTATGATTGGTTTTTCACCACGAATACCTTTCATATTTTTTATTAGCTTAATTAATTCATTCATAATTTCATCCATATAGTTCTCATTGAGTTCTGATGAATGCGTTGATAAATGAACTTCTACTGTTATACGACCTTCTGGTGATGTACTTGAACTATGAGGATGGGTTTTGAAGTAAATTGCAGGATATTTCTCTCGTATAGGAGAGATAGCTTTTGCCAATTCACTTTCAGGAATATAATTAACAATTAAAGATCTTTCATAATAATGAAGATTTAAATCCAATGGTAGATATTTCACTATTTCATGATCAAAAATAGCTTCCATTTCCCTTGGCACACCAGGGACAGCGAAAATTCTCACATTATCAAATTCTAGATAAATTCCTGGGGCTGATCCATTTGAATTTCTTAGTGGTTTAGCCTTTTCAGGCAAATAAGCCATTCGTTTTCTCTCTTCAGTAAGTTCTAGCGAAATTTGCCTTGTCTCTTTCAAAATTTTTAATCGTTCTTTTATTAGCTCTAGAGCAACCTCATTAAAAACGATTTTTTGATTAGTAGCAGTAGCAATGGCACCTAACGACATATCATCAAAAGTAGTTCCCATACCACCAGTTGTAATTATCACATCAGGTTTTCTAGTTAATACTTCTTTTACGATTTTAATCATTTCAGACATTGTATCACTAGTTGAAGTTATACGGGTTACTTGGCCACCTAAAGTGGTTATTCTTTTACCAAGCCAATTAGCATTTGTATTGATAGTTTTACCATTTAGCAACTCGTTTCCAAAACAAATTATTTCTACAACAAACATTCTTTAGACATCCTGTGATTTATTCATACTCATTTTTCTATTTTATTTTTACATCAATAACCATTTGCCACTGTCTTGGTGCTGACATACGAACTCTCCTTACAGCAATAATCTTCTCTACTTTTCTATTATTTTTCTCAATTTCTCGAGTAATATCTTCAGCAATTATATCCTCTGGTTCTCGATCTCCTCCAACAAATTCAAAGAAGTGTATTATACCTCCTTCCGATTTGATTGTTTTGCAAGCAACATCAACAAACTCAATAGCATAACCAGGGAGATTCATTATAACCCTATCAGCAATTCCCTCTAATGCTTCTTTTTGAACTACAACTCTACTATCTCCACAATAAGTGTGAATCTTTCCTACCAATTTGTTTAAAGTAATATTTTCATTTAATAGCTCTATTGCTCCTGGATTTATATCAATTGCATGTATGGTTGCATTAACTCTCTTTGCTATTGGTAAAGCAAAGGGACCTATGCCAGCAAACATATCTACAACAATTTCGCTGTTTTTTACTTGTTTAGCTATTCTGGAATGTTCTTCACTTAAGCGAGGACTAAAATATGCTTGTGTAATGTCTACCGCTAAACGAATACCATGTTCACGATAAATCGTTTTAGTTTTATCTTCACCAGCAATCAATTCTACCGGTCGGATTCTATTAACTCCAGAAACAATACCAGTCTTTGCATAGACTGATTTAATGCTTGTATGAACACTAAGTAAAGCTTCACCTATAAGCACTTTTTTAGCAATCAATTCATCAGGTATTTCAATAACAATGATTTCACCAATTGTATCAAAACTTCTTGGGACAAGCTCAAATTCCTCCGGAGACAATTTTCCTTCCAAATATTCGAAATGATTATTGGGTTTATCTCTGAGAGGTTCAAGTTTATCCTTTGTTATAATTTGATAATCTGCATATATGACTGAGAGTTTTTCTTTTAGATTTTTATCAAGGGATTTACTCACAGGGATAATTAGATAATCATCTTCTGAAAGGATTTTATATTTTTTACTTAGAAGGTTTTCTTCTAGGAGAAATTTACGAATATCTTCAGCAAATTTCTTTTTAATTTTTAAACAAACAATCACTGTGAGAACTTCCAATTTATATTCTATAAAAATAATTTTTAATTTATTGAACGATAAGTCTGTTTTATCAAATTTTCTTTGAGTTTTTTAATTATTTATGGTAAACATATTCTTTAAATTTGATAAAAATTATCTACTTAAAGCAGTTTAGGGAGGGAGACAATCTTAAAATCATAGATTTAAAATTAGGGAATTAAAATGCAAAAACAAATGGATGGGAAAATCTGTTTAATTACAGGTGCTACTTCTGGAATAGGTTTGGAAATAGCAGGTGGATTAGCTAAACTTGGTGCTACTGTCATAATAACTGGCAGAAATGAAGATATCGGAAAACAAATAGTTGAAGATATTAGAAAGCGAACTGGTAATGGATTAATTGAATTGATGATCGCTGATTTCTCAACCCAAGATGGTGTTATCAAATTAGCAGATAGAATAAAAGAGCGATATGATAAGTTAGACGTGCTTATTAATAATGCTGGTTTGTATCAACCAGATCACACTATAACAAGTGATGGAATAGAAATGACTTTTGCGGTAAACTATCTTGCACCATTTCTCTTAAGTCATTTATTATTAGACCTTCTACGTAAAGGACAACCCTCTCGTATAGTAATTACAGCATCATCTTGGCATAAAACTGGGTATTTAGATTTCAATGATTTAAATATGAATGAGAAAAAATATAGTGGTATGCAAGCTTATATGAATACTAAACAAGCGTTAATTATGTTCGGTTATACTTTGGCTGAAAAAATAAAAAGCATGGGAGTAACAGTAAACACTTATCACCCAGGTATTGTAAAAACCAAATTACCAAGACAACGATCATTTTATTCATTTCTTCTCAAGATTATACCATTCTTTCTTACACCAAAACAAGGGGCTAAAACACCAATATATCTAGCATCTTCACCTGAAGTTGAACATATAACTGGAAAATACTTCATTCGGAAAAAACCAGTGAAATCTGCAGAAATAACTTATTCATTGGGACTTCAAAAACAATTATGGGATAAAAGTTGTGAATTAACAAAAATTAATGGTTATGAATTATAATAATTCATACCATTTTTTATATAGAATTATCTGAAGCAATTCGTCTCCATAAGGCTTCAATGTCATCTTGAATTGTTCGCTCACTAATCCCCCGTTCACCTAAAGTTCTTACTAGTTTCAAAGCTTCTTGTATATAACGTCGTGCATCAATCAAATCATCTTTAGCAGCGAGTAAATCACCAATTTCGAATTTTTCATAGGCTGATTTCTTTTTTTCCTCTGCTTTTGTTCTTAAGGATCGTTTTTGAACAACCAACATTTCAGACTTTCTAATGTCTTCTGGTATCAAAAATCCTACACCCTATTTAATTAGGGTATTTTTACTAATAAAAAGCATTTCATTTGAGAATTTAACTTGAAAAAATTATGAAACTAATTTGCATTGAAGAATTTTATTAATAAAATGAACAACAAGCTTTTTTATTTCAGTGTCTCCCCAATTACTTGAATTACCATGTGCTTAGCTATCCCTGCAAAAGTAGTTGAAATAGTCAATAATGATACCCTTCTAGTTGATTTTGGCGGCATCAAACGAGAAGTTAAATCAACGCTCTTAGAAAACCAACCTAAAATTAATGATTATGTATTAATCCACATCGGTTATGCTATGACTATTGTTGAAGAAGATGAAGCACTTGAAACATTGAAATTATTGGCTGAAATAGAAACCTTTAATCAAAATGTAGAAGGATTTTCTAAAGAAGAATAATTTCAATAAAATACTATTGTTTTCTCATTTCTGATTTTTTTGATAAGATCATTTCCATATAAGAATCTCTAATATTTTCTTCTGGATTTAGATTAAATAATCGTATTTTATCAAATAGCTTTTGTTGGATTTGAGCATATTCTTTATCATTTTCTATTACTTGTTCGACTTCTAAAAATGATCCAATTGTTTCCACTTGATCCAAACAGAATTTAGCCCCATCAAAATTGTAGATTTTGCGCTCTTTTTCTATAATAATGGCTATTTGAAAACCTAATTTTTCGAGAATTAAATTCATCTCATAATAACTTGATATTTCTGTTTCTATCTCAACTCTTGTTTTAGATTTAGAATCAATTTTTGGTCCTTTGTATGTCAAAAAGATTTTTTCACCTTCTTCCCTTATTCTCAAAGCTTCATCAGTTTTCCCAAAATTGCGGGATGGATGTATATAGTAATGGTCTTTTTGTTTAACCATTTCTTCAAGTTGAGCGCCTTTTTCAACCAATGAATATTCTAGTTCTTCTAAATCATTGATTGCTAATTTCACTTCCACTTCTATAGTCATTATAATCACAACATAAAACACTAAGAAATATTCTTATTAATATTAGTTATCTACAAAAGAAATTTAACTATGAGATAATAGTTTTAGTTTAGAGGGGATAAAACGGTTGCCGGTGGTTCTTGTTAACCGCTGA
>JAEORM010000025.1 GCA_016840905.1 Candidatus Gerdarchaeota archaeon
CTAAGAAACCAACTACAACAACCAAAAAACCAACTACTACAACTAAGAAAACTACTACACCAGAGAAGAAACCTACAACTACTACAAAGAAACCAGCAACAGATCAAACTAAAAAACCAACAACAAAAACTACTACAAGCACTCCTAAAAAAGCAACAACACCCGCTGTCGAGAAAAAACCAACAACACAAGCTAAAAAACCAGCTGCAAAGAAACCAGCTGTAAAGAAACAAAACATCATAAGAGCTAAAATTGTTAGTTATCGAAGATCTAAAAAATTACAGGTAACTAATCAAGCGATTGCAAAAATTCTTGATGAATGCAATCAATACACATTGATTGGTAAGAAATTTGTTTTAACAATTCCTGATACTGAAATTACTAGGATGGGAACAGTTCTAGCTGTTCATGGTCAACCAAAAACACGTCAAATTAGAATTAGATTTGATAATTCTGGTATGACCTCACATGCTATAAATCAAGATATTGAAATAATATTATAAAAAAACAGAATTTGAGAGTTGAGGTAAATCCTCGTCTCTCTTATAAATCTGGTAATTTTTTCTGCCAAGCTTTTATGAGATCTATTAGCATATCTTTGCGCTTAACTCCACCGCTTTTTATTTTATATACTTGAGTCATTCCTGGAGAACCTACATGCTCATAAAGCTCTTCTATAAGTTTATCACATAAAGAATTAAATGAACTATTATCATTTATAGCTTCTAAATATTTTATAAAAACGTCAAAAACCTTAACTAATTCAGGACTTGGTGTTCTATCTAGAACTTCTACCTTTTTAGCTTTAGGTTTCTTTGAATAGGATACAGGTTTTTCTTCAGGAGCTTCAGTTTCACTTTCAGCATCAGCTGTTTTTTCTGCTGTATCTTCTTCCTTTTTCGTTACCTGGATACCTTTGCGTTTGAGGAATTCACTTGGTTTGACATATCTGTCGCCAGTATCATTATCCTCTTCTACTACTTGTTCTTCTTCTTTTATAACTAGTTCTTCTTTCACAGGTGTTTTTTTAATTACAGGTTCAGGAACTTTCTCTGCTGGTTCAGAGATTCTGGAATCAACTGGTTCTTTGATAATTGGTTGAGGGGTAATAATATGCTGTTGTTGTTGCTGCATAGCTAAAATTTTAGGTTCAAAGATTTTTTCTATTTCATGTGCATGTATTGCTATTTGATTCAACACTTTTTGTTTTGAAATATGTCGATTATCAGCTAATTCACTAAGCTCAACCCCGATAAAAGCAACAAATTCTTTTTTGAAAGGATCATCTATGGTGCCATATAATTCATCTAGCTCTTCAATTACTTCTTCTATTCTCTTTTTAGTTTCATCAGAGCCAGTTTCCTTTTTCTTCAATTCTTCATTTTCGCTTTCAAGATCCTTTAATTCCCTTTGTATATCCTTTAATCGTAATTCTAATTGATTATTCTCAATTTCCAGATTATTAGCTTCATCTAATTTGGTATCTAATTTTGTTTTCGTATTTTTTAGATCAACTGTTAACGATTCATTTGTCATTTTAAGATATTTATTCTCTTCAGTAAGCTTGATATTTTCCTCTCTAATTCGAGCATCGGTTTGAGATCCAACAGATAATTCTTGTAATTGTTTTTGAAATTCTTTAATCTGAGCTTCTGCTGTTTGATATTTGCTTCGCATAACTATATTTGATTGTTTTAATTCTTCGTTTTCAGCTTCAAGCTCTTCATTTCTCTCTGAATATTTTGAAACCATACTGATCATTCGTGGTGCCATACCTAAACTAATATCTTTACTAATCAATAACGAAATGAGATTTTCTAATTCGAAATATTTCATATCTTTTTGTTTTAATAAACCGGCAGGGCGTAGTAACATATCAATATCGTCGATAAAGAAGGCTAAATTTGTGTAACCCATTTCTTTTGCTTTTTTATCTAATTTAGTTAATTGATTTTGATTGATATTAATGGATCCATCCTGACTCATTTTTGTTTCACCATTTCAAACAATTTTTATTATTACTGATTGAAAAATCTTTTTCTATAAGAAAAAAGTTGTTAAACTAACTTATTATCTTTTAGTTAGGGAATAAGCTATAAGAATAGCTTTACATATCAAAAAGTATAAGTAAAAAACCACTTATCATCATTATACATCTTTAAAAAATAAGTGAAATAAAAGTATTAATATGAATTATAAAAATAAATATCCACATAATAGGAATTTGTTTTTAATAAAAAGATAATTCATATAATTAAATAATAACTGGTGCTTTACAGTGGTCTTTCCATTAGATTTCAGATTACATGAGCAACGATTTTCTCGAGATATTTTAGAAGGAATAAAATTTCAATTCGAAAGATTAGATCTAGATTCCAAGAATCTTAAAATCTTTTTAGAAAGATACTTAAAAATATCAAGATCCCCAACCCTCCCTGCTGAAAACACTGAAATACTCTATCTTGCAGCAAAAGTAGCTTATATGTTAACAGATTATAATTTTTTCAATTCAAATGAATTTAAAGAGAGATATGTATATAGTGATGGTGCTAAAATTTGGTTTGCTTTAGCTGAAGCAGCTAAGGGGAATGTTAAAAATTCATTAAAAATATTAGATGATATCCTTCGAGTAACTGAAGAAAATGGTGATCACTTACAGAGGATAGAATGCCTAGGTATTTATGGTCAAATTCTATTCATAAGAGGGTCAAAATACAAAGATAAACTTGAATCAATATTAGATAAAATTAAACTTTTTAAAGAAAAAATGGAAAACATCGAGGATTTTGATCAGATGTTTCTTCCAGCATATTTAATTCTAAGTAGGGTAAACTCACAACAATTAGCACCAGAGAAAATTGTTGATGAAGTATCAACTTATTTAGCCATAGCTGAAAAAGTAAATGATACCTATTTTACAATTCAATTTAAATTAGATTTAATACAAGCTCAAATATCTTCACATAAATTAGACGATGCCAAAAAAAATCTTGATCAAGTATTTGAAATATTAACAGGTATAAAATATAAAGCTCTAGAAGCTAAAGCTATTAGGATTCAAGGACAATTACAAGAAGCAAGAAATAATTTCGAGAATGCTGAAAAAACCTACCTAAAAGCGAAGCAATTCTATGTTAATTTAGAAGATCAAATAGGAATGGCGAGTTGTGTAACACGCTTAGCACAATTGGCTGAAAAGCAAGATCAACAAAATAAAGCAGAACAGTATTACCAAGAAGCTTATTCTCATTCAGAGAAAATATCTGATTATCTTGGAATGGCTAATACCTTATCAGCATTAGCTCGTTTAATCTCAAAACGAGGTCAATATGCTGAAGCAGAAGAAGCATACACTGAAGTTTTAAAAATAGCTAATGAAAATAAGTTCGATTTTCTTTTACCTTCAATCTATGAAGGATTGGCTTTTGTTAATTTCATTTCTGGAGATTTTGAATCTGCAGTAACAAATAGGTACAAAGCACTTGAATATAAAAATAAATTTAGCTATAATCAAAATGAAATTTTGATGGATAGAGTGAAATTAGGAGAAATTAATGCTATTGTGGGAAATTTGACCGATGCTTTCATTGAATTTGAAACAGCTCTTAATTTATGCACTAAACTGCAGAAAAAAGATGACATTTATTTTGATATTCTTAATTGGCTTTTTGAGATATCAACTGCTTTGGGAAAATTGTCTCTAGCTGAAACATATATAGGTAGAGCTGATTTATTTGCATCAATACATAATTCACAAGAGGAAAATGCCCAAGCTTTAATTTCACGCATTCGTTTTCTTCTACAGAAAAAAGAACTAGAAAAGGCTGATCAATTATTAGCATTAGTTTTTGAACAAGTTCAAGAATTTCCATCAGCATTAACTATGGCTTTAGCATTAATAGAAAAAGCTGCTGGATTAATCTTAAAATTGATTGATAACAAAAATCCTGAAACTCTTGAGGCCATTTTGCAAGCTCTTGATGATATGCTATTTATTTCACTTGATTTGGAATTCTTACCATTAACAATGTATACAAAGAAAGTTTTAGGAAAAATACTCGCCTATAAAGCGGATTTTGATGAAGGAATAGAAGAGCTAGAGGAAGCAATTGATTTAGCTAAAGAACTTGGCATGAAGAAATTTGAAGATACAATATGCTTAGAGTTAGAGGAATTAGAGAAAATGAAGGAAACAAATGATACAATTCAAGACTCTGATTTAGTGGTACGTAAAGAGAATTTCTTAAATGAAGCTGTTGAATGCATACGTCAAACATTTTGGTTAGTAAGCGCATCAGAGCATCAAAGGATTTAAAAGATTATTTTTTCTTTAGAAATGTTTTTGTTAACTTTTCTTATATTATTATCAGATTCCAATGTCTGATTTAATAGAAATTTGTCAAGAAATAGATGAATTAATTCATCAACTTGGTGGTTATTGGCCAAAAGAATGGTTAATACAACCTGTTATTGAGGAATTGGGTGAATTTTCTAAAGAACTTCAAATCTATGCTGGTTTGCACCCAAATAAAACAACTTCAATAGAAAAATTAACAGAGGAATATGGTGATTTAGTTTTTGCAGTTCTTGCTTTAGGTAGAGGTTTGAAAATTGATATAGAAACAGCTATAAAAAATACCTTGAAAAAATATAGCGAACGGGATAAAAAGCAAACCAATAACTTAAATCCAGATAATTCTTCTAATTAATAATAATATTTTGAGTGATTAACAATGAAAGATGAAATTTGGAAAATAGCAAATGAAATAAAAAATGAAGTTATTGAATTGAGAAGACATATCCACATGAATCCTGAGCTTGGATATGAAGAAGAGGAGACATCAAAACTTGTAGCAAAGAAATTACAAGAGTTAGGTATTGACATTAAAACAAATGTTGCTAAGTGGGGTGTCATTGGATTAATTAAAGGTAAAGCTGGTGATGGTAAAACTATAGGAATTCGTGCAGATATGGATGCATTACCCTTACAAGAGGAAAATAATGTTCCTTATAAATCTAAAAAAGACGGTATAATGCACGCTTGTGGTCATGATGCTCATACAGCAATGTTGCTTGGAATAGCCAAGATTTTAGTAAAAATGAAAGACAAAATGAAAGGAAATGTGAAATTGTTCTTCCAACCAGCAGAAGAAGGTTTGGGCGGAGCGAAACCTATGGTAGATGAAGGAGCATTAATAGATCCTGAAGTATCAGCAGTTATTTCCCTTCATGTTGATGATGATACTCCCGCAGGTTCTATAGCTATGAAAGATGGAAGTTTTACAGCTAGTTCTGATAAAATCTGGTTTGATATCATTGGTAAAGGTGGTCATGCAGCTCTCCCGCATAATACTCGAGACCCAATTATTGCTGGAGCTTATTTAGTTACAGCATTACAAACTGTTGCTTCTCGATTTACAGATCCAGTAAATCCTGTAGTAGTTACAATTGGTACTTTTAATGCAGGCTCAGCCTATAATATTATACCTGAACGAGTTCATATTACCGGCACTGTTCGAGCACTTAAACCCAAAGTGAGAGATCAGACATATGAGTTTATTGAGCAAATAGCAAAAGGTATAGCTGAAACTTTTGATTTAACAATTACTCCAGGTATTAAGCGCGGTTATTCTCCAGGTTTAAATGACCCTCATTTGAATCAACTTATTAAAGAAGCTACTAAAGAATTGGTCGGAGAAGATAAAGTAATAATAAATGAAGACCCGTCCATGGGTGCTGAAGATTTCTTTGAGTTCAGTGATAATTATAGAATACCAGTATCGATGATTTGGTTAGGAACTAGAAATGAAGAGAAAGGAATTAATCACCCGGGGCATAGTCCCTTGTTTGATATTGATGAAGATGCTCTACCACTTGGGTGTGCAATTCTTTCGCTAACAGCTCTAAAATACTTATCAAAATGAAAATTATTGTACTATCTAAGAGGATTATTCCTCATATACACTTTTTTTTAATTTTTTTTCCATTGGAACAAATTTTTTATGGAACTTGTCTATAACGTAATATTAAATAAGGTCAATTATCTTTACAAGAAAAAGGATGGTGTTTAATTAACAATGTCCGAAAAAGAAATTGTATCAGAAGAAGATCTAAAAGGCGTTAAGCTAAAGGAAACACAAACTAAGGCTCAAGAGGCAGAAATGAAATTAGTATTCAAATGCCCCGATGGTAAGATTATACCCTGGCCCGTTTGTTGTGGTGAACTAATGGAACTTGAAGGAGACAAACTTGTTTGTGCTCATACGGATGGTTGTGGAGCTACAACAGAAGTACCAACCTGCAGTGATGGTTCCAAAGCAAAACCATTTATCGGTAAAGCTGATTAATTTCATCTTTTCCTTTTCTTCATTTTTAATAGGTGAATAGGGAGGGTTTCCCTCTTTATTTCATTTCTCTTTGAGCTATTGATTTTAAGGACCATTCTTAAAATTTCCAATGAATGGATTTTAATCCAACTATTTCATTTAATTTTACAAAACTATGAATGATGTAATTTGGTTTTTTATCTTCATCAAAATTCTGAAAATCGCTTTTCTTCATAGGATCAAACAAAATACTAACCATACCCATTTTATTCGCACCAATAATATCTGTTTCAATTTTATTGCCAACATAAATTATTCTTGTTGGATCGGTTAATTTTAATTTGGAAAGTGCTTCTTTAAATCCTATCTCGGAAGGTTTCCATCGTGAAGGCAAATCATTGATAATAACAGCATCAAAGAAGTGTTGAATACCCAAATAGGTTAGTTTCTCCCATTGTTTGACTTTAACTCCATCTGAGATAATCCCGATTTTTAGTGATTTCATTAAAGATAAAAGAGTTAAAATAACACCAGGAAAGGGTCTTAATAATGAATTCTTAGTTTGATGATAAGCAACAATTGCAGCTGCAATTAATTTTGGATGAACTTCATATCCTAATTCTTCTATGAATCTATTAAAATGTTCATTATAATTAGATCCATATTCAGTAACAATTTTCATTAAAAGAGTATATGCTTCATTTTCATCAAGTTCTACGCCAGCTTCACAAATTGCACGGATAGCATTTTTTCTTGCTGAACTGGACATTAAGGTGCTATTGAATAAAGTATCATCCAGATCAAATAGAACAGCATCAAAGTTATTCTTTTTATCCATAGAAATCACTTAGAGAAATCTCTAAACTACTATGAATCAAATTAGTTTAATTATTTTTTTGATAAGAAAAAGGAGAATTTATTCTTGGGTTGATGTGTTACTAGTTTCTTCATCAGGATGTCTGACTAATTCACCACGTATGTATTTCTTTGCTCGCTCTTCATATTTTTCTTGACATACTGGGCTACAGAAATATCGTTTTCTCCCAAGAATTGCTTTAGAAAACACTTCACCTGAAAATTCTCTTTGACAAGAATCACATCTTATCAGTAGGTTTATTGGTGTTTTTGGTAATTCAATAGGTTTACACATAAAGGTTTCAAGATTAATTGATGATACAAGCTCTAGAACTGAATCACCTGGTAAGGAATTTATTTGTCTTATAAACTCTAATTTATCTTTATCACTCATTGGATGAGTAACAACAAGCAAATTATAATGTCCTGAAGTTATTGTCATATTTGCAATGAACGGACTTTCGTAGATATCCTTAGCTATTTTGTCTAAATCACCAGGTTTAACTTTAAAGAGAAAGGTCATTGAAGTACCTCTCATAATCATATGAGTATCAAGTATTATAGTAAATTTTTCAATTAAACCTGTTTCTGAATATTTCTCAATTCTTGTTTTGATTGAGGGAATTGTTAAATTTGTTTCACGAGCTAAAGCTGCATAACTCGTTCTTGAATCCTCTAATAATGCCGACAAAATGCGTAAATCAGTTTTATCAAGTTTTTGCATAAATCTTGCCCTCTAACTCAACAATAATATTGTTCTTAATAAATAATTCTAGACTTTTAAAGTCTTTCTTCTTTGATATGGTATTATTGTAATAGTTTATAAAATGCTCATATACTATTGAATATAAATATCAAAAAAACACAAAATATGAGATGAATCTATGAAGAAAATTGATTTGCGAAGCGATACAGTCACTTTACCTTCTGAAGAAATGATGGATGCTATGAGGAATGCAAAACTTGGTGACGATGTTTATGGCGAAGATCCTACAGTCAATGAGTTGCAAGAAAAAGCTGCAAAGATGTTTGATAAAGAAGCAGCTCTTTTAGTTTGTTCTGGAACAATGGGAAATATTTGTTGTGTTGTAGGACAGACAACTCATGGAGATGAAATAATTTTAGAAAGAAACAGCCATATCGTTTTGCATGAAGTCGCTTCGGCTGCAGTTATTGGTGGGTTACAAATACGAACTGTTACAGGAATAAATGATTATTTAATTACCCCAGAGATGCTTGCAGAGGCAGTACGAGGGAAAGATGTACATTATCCCATTAGCTCTTTGGTTTCAATAGAAAACACGCATAACATGGCTGGAGGTATTCCTTGGAAACTAGAGGAAATCCGTTCATTAACTAAAGAAGCAAAAAAACATAATTTAAAAATCCACATGGATGGTGCAAGAGTGTTTAATGCTTCAATAGCTACTGGTCATTCAGTTAGTGAACTAACAAAAGATATAGATTCTGTTATGTTTTGTTTAAGTAAAGGTTTAGCCTGCCCAATTGGTTCCTTAGTTGTTGGAAGTCAAGAATTTATTGATCGAGCTTTAAGGGTTAGGAAAATGCTTGGAGGAGGTATGCGTCAAGCAGGTATTATTGCAGCCCCAGGTATAATTGCATTAGATAAGATGGTCAAAAGACTTGCAGATGATCATAAAAATGCTAAATTACTTAAACAAGGTCTTGATGAAATTCCCGGCATTCAAACAAAAGAATGTCAAACGAATATCCTCTTTGTTGATATAAAGGAAACAGGTATGTCTGGTCAAGAATTTAAGGAAAAGCTTGCTAAAAATAATATTATTGTCAGTACACGATGGGATACAACTTTTAGATTTGTAACACATTACGGTATTGAGGAAGAGGATATTAATTATATTACTAATACAATTCATAGCATTCTTTCAAAACCTAAATAAAGTATTAAACAAGGAAAATAGTAAATTGATAATTCTATCAATTTCTTAGCAAACTATAACATCAATACGGAAAAATTTCCGTACCATAAATTACATCGTTGGTTAGATAGTCAATGGCAAAAATATTTGTAACAGGAGCAACTGGTCAAGTTGGGGGACAATTAGTTGAGCTACTGATAGATGAGAAATTATTAGATATACAATCTCCCAAAGATATTTTCTGTTTAGTAAGAAATCCTTCAAACGCAGAAAAACTGGTTGCCTTAGGCGTCACTATTATACAAGGAGATTTACAAGATAGTGATACTATTTTGGACACTATGAAAAATGGAATTGAGTATGTTTTCCATATTGCTGCGAATATACTATTAAACCAAACTTATGAACAAATGTACATTCCTAATGTCTTAGGAACAAGAATAATGTTAGATGCTTTTGTTAAATCAAACGCTAAGTCTTTTATCTATACAAGCTCTATTGCTGTCTATAGAGCGTTTAATGGTAGAAAGAAATTTTATAATATTGATGAAACAAGTCCATTAGGCACTCTTACAGAAGGCGAACCCTATGCTATTACCAAACGTATTGCTGAAAATCTTGTTATTGATTATTCAAAAAATTATCCCGATAAAAATTTCTTTATTACAAGATTGGGACCAATAGTAGGTCCTGGCGATAGAATAACCGTTCCTTCTTTGGTTGAAGCTATGTCATATAGAATCATTCCAAAATTAATAGATCGAGGGAAGCATTTATTCTCAATAACGCATCCAAAAGAAGTTGCTCGTGCACAAATATTTTTAGCTCAACATGACAAATCACTCTCAGGGGAAGCTTTCAATGTCGCTGGTGAACCTTTAAGTTTCAGAAAAATTATGAATATAGTAGCTGATTATTATATGATTCCTCATCCAAGATTTTCTATTACTGCCTGGGTTTTTAAAGCTATTTTGCCTTTATTAAAAGTGCTAAACAAAATATTCCCTAAAATTAAACTTATTAAAACCGCTCTATCACCCGTTACAGTAAATTATATCATTAGAACTTACATCTATGATTCAATGAAAATATGCAATCAAGGATTTTCATTCACTATTAAACCAGAAGAAGCAATTCTTGATTCGTTAATCTATCTTGATCCTGAAAAGAAATTAATTAAACCTAGTTGGTTTGTTAAAAGACGAATTGCTCGAAAAGCAAGAAAAATTTCTTGATATTTTTTACTTTATGAACAGATATTTTAAGCATTACTTTGTGTAATTAGCTATAATTGCCTGGAATTGAAAATCATGATTAAATGTATCTCCTTTGATTTTGATAGAACATTATCATATGTTTCTCCTTTAACCCATTATTTTATTCCAGAGCTATTATCACAAAAAGGTTTCAATATTTCTGTTGATGATTTTATTAAAGGTACAATTCTTCTTCGGAATGATTTGCCAAAACATTTGAAAGAAAAATTCGATAATTTTGGGATCTTATCAAAAGAAGAAAGAGCCTTTTTTATTAAAGAATATAATAAAGCAAGAATTGATTTGTTAAAACTTGAGGGTAATCCGCAAGAAATAACTATACTAAAAGATTGGATTGTGGATCAATTATTGATTACACAGAAAAAAATCCTTTATGATGATGTTATATCTGCCGTTACTAAATTACATCAAAATAATTATCGGCTTTATATCCTATCAGGCAATCATTCAGATGGAATAATTGAATTATTAGATGAAGCAAATATCCTACAATTTTTTGAAGGTATTATTACTGTGGATAAATATCATCCACTAAAGACTGCAAATTTCCAAATCCTACTGGAAAAAACTCAGTTACAACCAGAAGAAATTCTACATATTGGAGATGATTTACATACAGATGGTTTAGGTGCTAGGAGATTTAATATTCAACCTATTATCGTACGCCGTCCCCACCAAATTGTCTTTAATGAAGGGGATTTAAGAAATTTTAAAGTTATTAATCAATTAGAAGAAATCTTCCCTTTTCTTGATAATTACTTATGATGATAATATATAAAAGTAGTATTTGCTATACTTTTGCCATTTTTTACAAAAAAAAGTGAAATAAAAATAATTATAAAGTAGTAGGGACTAAAGTATCGAAATTTTACCCTATATTTCGGGGAATGACTTAAAATGCTTTCGAAAATTATTTCACAAAAGGATTTACCTAAACTTGTTGACGCCTTAATTAAAGATTATATAGTCATTGCTCCAAATTATAAAAACAATGTTCCAACACTTTCGTTGGTTAATAATTCATCAGAAGTTAATTATGAAATACTTTTTAATGAAAAACTACCAATGGTTCCTCCTAAAAAAGTATTTCTAACTCCAAATCAAACTCTCTTCCGTTATAGTTTGAAAAAAGGAATAATTGAAGACTGTGATGAATTATTACGTCAATCGTTGGAAAAGGATATTATAATTTTTGGAATCAGTCCATGTGACATTACAGGCGTTGGTGTTTTAGAACGAATATTTCATGATAACTATAGTGATGATATTTTTCTAAGATTGCGAGAAAATAGCATTATTATAGGGATGAATTGTTTGGATCATTGTTATGAAAATTGCTTCTGCGAAACAATGAGTTCAAATGATCCAAAAAGTGGATTTGATATTATGCTAACTGAAATAGCTAAAGGAAGGCTAATGGCTGTACCAAATTCAGATAGAGGAAAGAAAATTCTTAGAGTTTATCCTGAGATTTTTTCAGAAATAACAAAGGACGATTATACTAATTATGCTAAAGCACTACAGTTGAAAGAGAATAATTTCAAAACAGAATTCCTAATAGAAGGTTTAGCTAGTCAAGTAGAAGATAGCTTTGAATCTGCTATATGGGAAGAATTTTCTAAGAAATGTTTATTCTGTGGTTCATGCACATTCGTTTGCCCAACTTGTTATTGCTATAATGTTAAAGAAAAAGTTGAGATGAATTTAGAAGATGGTGCAAAACAAAGAGAATGGGATTCTTGTTATTATCCTGAATTTGCTTTAGTTGCTGGTGGACATAATTTTCGAGAGAAAAAGTCACAAAGATTTCGATACCGCTACTTACATAAATTTGTTGATCTCCCAAGAAGATATAATTTTGAGGGATGTATTGGCTGTGGACGTTGTGTAACCTATTGCCCAGCAAAAATCGATGTAAGAGATATTTTGAAGAAAGTTAGAGGTGAAATCTAAAATGAGAAATGCTTCAATCGCACATAATGTTGGTGTTTGTACTCCTCATAATGCAAAAATAATAAAGATAAGAGCTTTGACTGAAAGCACTAAGTTATTTGAATTAAAAATGCTGGATGAACATGTAAATGATTTCTTTGATTATTCACCAGGTCAATTTATTCTTCTCAATATCTTTGGCATAGGTGAAGTTCCAATCGGTCTAACATCTCCCCCAACAAAAAGAGGTTCAATTGAACTCTGTATAAGAAATGTTGGAAATGTAACTCAGAAAATTCATCAAATGAAAATTGGTGATATAGTAGGTATTAAAGGACCATTTGGAAATGGGTTCCCCGTAGAAGAAAGCAAATATAAAGATCTTTTATTCATTGCCGGTGGTATTGGTTATTTCCCACTTAGATCTGCTTTTAGATATGCCATTGATAAACGTGAATTATTTGGTAAGATTATGATTCTTTATGGTGATAGATGTCCATCAGATGTATTGTTCCCTGAAGAGAATGAATATTATGCTGAAAGAGATGATATTATTTTCCATCAAACAGTAGATAGAGATGATGATCGTTGTTGGGATGGAAATATTGGTGTCGTGACAACTCTTTTGCCAAAAATAAAGAATGATCTAAACCCAGAAAATACTGTGGTTATGGTATGTGGTCCACCTATCATGTATAAATTTGTAATAATGGACTTAGAAAAAATGGGTATAAAGAGTGAAAACATTTACCTCTCCCTTGAACGAAGAATGAAATGTGGTGTAGGAAAATGCTGCCACTGTGGGATAGGCGATAAATTTGCCTGTCTTGATGGTCCAGTCTTCACATTGGATCAATTACGAGGACTATTGGAGGCGCTATAAATGGTTGCTAAACCAAAAATTGGTATTGTAGGTTTTACAGGTTGTGCGGGTTGTCAATTAAGCATTCTCGATTTAGAAACTGAATTACTAGACATTTTAGGTTTGGTCGATATAGTTGATTTTAGAATGGCCATGACAGGCAATAAAGAGGGTCCTTATGATATACTCTTTGTTGAAGGCAGTATCTCAAATAATGAACAAAAAGAAAAACTTCTAAAATTGAGGGAAAAAGCGAAAATTCTTGTAGCAATGGGTTCATGTGCTTGTTTTGGTGGTGTCCAAGCTATCAGAAATTATGGCAATAATGAACTAATAAAAGCTAGACAATATGGTAAAGATATGGCTCCAAAAATTAAGGAGATTAAAGTTCAACCAGTTAATAAAATTGTTCAAGTGGATTACTATCTATTGGAATGTCCAGTAAATAAACATGATTTTCTTGAATTTGTTAAATATATTCTAATTGGTGGAACACCTAAAATACCAAATATACCAGTTTGCCAACAATGTAAGGCAAAAGGAAATCGTTGTATCTTTCTTGAAGATGGCATAATTTGTATGGGACCTGTAATTCAAGCAGGATGCGATGCTTTATGTCCAAGTCATAATATGCCCTGTGATGGTTGTAGAGGTTCTACTTTACAAGCTGCTTATCAACAACAAGTGGATCTTATGATTTCCAAAGGTGCAACTACTGAAGATATAACTCGATTTTTACTAAAATACAATGGTGAAGATTCAGAATTACGTGAATTCCTTCTAAAAGTTTGGAAGGATCAGGATAAGAGGTTAACTTATCGAGAGGATTAATTGGAAGGTAAGTAAAATGACAGGTAAATCGTATCATATTGAACATATTTGTAGAGTTGAAGGACATGGAAACCTTCTCGTTGAAATGGATGGTAAGAATATCAATAAGGTCGAAATGCAAATAGTTGAAGGTGCAAGATTCTTCGAAGGATTTGCTGTCGGCAGAAAATATAATGAAGCCATCAATGTGATGTCCCGAATATGTGCTATTTGTAGTGCTTCCCACCAATTATCCGCAGTTGAAGCTCTTGAACGCTCAGTAAGCATAGTTCCAAGTGATCAAGTTTTCGACTTTAGAAAGTTATTAGATCATGGAGAAAATATGCAGTCCCACATTCTTCATGCTGGAATGTTAGCTCTACCAGATTTCTTGGGTTATGATGGGGCAATTCAAATGGTTCCAGATTATCCAAATGAAGTTAAGCTTGTTCTTCGAATGAAGCGAATAGCGAATGATCTTCAAGCATTAATTGGTGGTCGTGAAATTCATCCAGTAAATATTACTCCAGGTGGATTTGGTAAATATCCCACTACACAACAATTAGTGGAAATGAAAGAGAAATTGGTTGAATTTAAGAAAGGCACCCAAGCAATTGCAGATCTCTTTGCTAAACTTGAAATGCCCGAATTTGAAAACAAAACTGAACAAGTAGCTGTTTACGATGGAAAAACCTATCCTTTCATTAGAGGGGATATGAAATGTCTTCTAAGTGGTAAGAGAGTAAAACCTGAAGATTATAAAACGAACTTCATTACAGAAGAAGTCCATGAATACTCTACAGCAAAATTCTCTACCATCAATAAAGGAGAAGTTTATTATGTTTCACCTCTTGCTCGATTAAATATCAATCACCAATTCTTAACTGATGATGCCAAAGCAGTAATGAAACAATACAACATGAAATTACCAAATTTCAATCCATTCAACAACAACCTAGCTCGTGTAATTGAACTTATGCACTGTGTAGATGAAGCTATTGAAATAACAGATAAATATATTTCAAAACCACCAAAAGACGATAACAAGAAATTTACTATTAAACCTGGGACAGGATCAATTGCAACTGAAGCACCTCGAGGTTTGTTAAATCATTCTTATGATGTAGATAAAAATGGAATAATCCAAAGAGCTGATGTTATTACACCAACAGCTCATAATGTGAACAAAATTGAGAATGATGTAAGCAAAACGGGTGAAATACTTAGTAGTAAAAAGGAAAAAGAAGCAGAACTATTTTTGAATATGTTGGTTCGTTCTTACGATCCTTGTATATCCTGCTCAGCACATGCAATAAAAATTCATCTAAAAAGAATATAGATAAATATTAAGTGATTGACATTGTTAATCGCAAATTCCTTTTTTTTCTCTAATTTTTTATATAGCAGAAATGTTTATGAGCATTCCTTTCTAACTATGTAAAAAGCATAACAGACACGAAATCTTTTCGTTAAAATTACACGGTGTATTCTAATGTATCTAGCATCATTGATGGATATTCTCAGAAATTGGTTTACAGGTGGAAATCTTCCTAAAACTATTGGCTTTATCATAGCAATAATTTGTGGAATTTTCATTTTAACAGAATTATATACGGTAATTACTCAAAAGAACGAACCTGACTTGATTATGTTAATGTTCGGCGGGGTGATAGGGGGAATAATTCAGGGTTTCTTAAACGATCCATTATTAGCTATTCTTGCAGCATTATGTTGGTTTATGATTTTCTCCCTTTGGACTATTAGAGAAAGCCCCGTTTGGCGTGAATTAATGCTAGCATCGTTAATTTCCTATATAGTTATTTTAGGAGGAAGGATAATTCAAGTAGTGCTAACTACTTGGGCTGAATACAAAGGTTATGATCCTGCAACCTATACTA
>JAEORM010000254.1 GCA_016840905.1 Candidatus Gerdarchaeota archaeon
ATTTTATTTATTTATTATTTTATAGAAAATAATCACAGATTGAATTTCTGAAGGAATTACAATTACTATGGCGTCTGTTAAAACTCAAGATTCGGAACATTTGGAGGCAGATATTTTGAATAATGTTAATCACAGTAGAAATCCAGGTATGAATCTTGAATTAGATTGGATTAGAGAAATTAGAGTTAACAAAAGCGCTATTGAAAGAAGAACGAATCCCTTACCAAAAAGGAGAACAGTAAAAAAAAACTGGCAAATTGCTTGGATGCTAAGAGCGGTTACAGTGATAGATCTTACCACTCTTGCAGGTGATGACACTCCAGGAAGAGTTGATAGGATATGTGCCAAAGCTCGCAACCCAGTTAGAAGAGATCTTCTGAATAGTTTTGGTATGGATCCAGATTCTTTTCACGTAGGCGCAGTGTGTGTTTACCATCAATTAATTGAACCTGCCATCAAAGCACTTAAAGGATCAAATATACCTGTGGCAGCGGTTTCAACTGGTTGTCCTGCTGGTCAAATTCCATTTGATATAAAATTACAAGAGATTGAAAGATCAGTAGAAGCTGGTGCAAAAGAGATAGATATAGTTATATCAAGGGCTCACGTATTAACAGGGAACTGGGAAACACTTTATGAAGAAGTTAAAGAATACCGAAAAGCATGCGGTGATGCTCACTTAAAGACAATTATAGCAACTGGTGAGTTAGGAACTTTAACTAATGTTCAAAGAGCTAGTATGGTTTGTATGATGGCAGGTGCGGATTTTATTAAGACATCTACTGGAAAAGAACAAGTTAATGCTACTTTACCTGTAAGTCTTTGTATGGTTAGAGCAATTCGTGATTATTATAATGAAACGGGTAATTTAGTTGGCTTTAAGCCAGCAGGTGGTATTAAAACTGCTAAAGAGGCAGTTCAATGGTTATTATTAATGCACGAAGAATTAGCTACAAGGTGGCTTGATCCTTCACTAATTAGTACTCGTGCACGTAGTTTGCGAGCAGATATAGAAAGGCAACTTGAATTCCACCAGACTGGCAATTATTCTTCCTTCGATAGACATCCAATGGGTTAAGGTATAAAAAATGGATATTAAAGAGTTGTTTAATACAATGGAATATGGTCCTGCTCCTGAAAATAGTCAATTTGCGATTGAATGGTTAGAAAAACATGATAGAAAATTCAAGTTACCAATAAATGGGGAATGGATTGAATCTAAATCAGGAGAATTTGTTCAAATAATAAATCCAAGTACAGCAAGTCCCCTTACTGAAGTTAGCAAAGCTAATATTGATGATTTAAATTATGCTGTCAAATGTGCGAAAGAAGCTCAAAAAAAGTGGTGGGAAATAGGTGGACATGCTAGAGCACGATATATGTATGCGATAGCTAGACAAATCCAAAAACATGCTAGACTTTTATCTGTCATAGAATCAATGAATAACGGAAAACCCATAAGAGAAACAAGAGATATTGATGTTCCCTTAGTTTCAAGACATTTCTACTATCATGCAGGATGGGCTTCTACTATGGAAACAGAATTAAAAGACTATGAACCTGTTGGAGTTGTGGGACAAATAATCCCATGGAATTTTCCATTGTTAATGTTAGCATGGAAAATTGCTCCAGCCTTATCAATGGGAAATACAGTTATAATTAAACCTGCTAGTTTCACTCCAGTTTCTGCACTTTTATTTGCAGAAATATGTATGGAAGCCGGATTACCACCTGGTGTTGTAAACGTTATAACTGGTCCTTCATACATTGGACAAGGACTAGTTAGACATCCTGATATAAATAAGATAGCTTTTACAGGTTCTACTTCTGTTGGAAAATGGATAAGAAAGGAATCAGCTGGATCAGGGAAGAAATTATCCTTAGAACTTGGAGGAAAATCTCCATTTATTGTTTTTGAAGATGCTGATTTAGATTCAGCAATTGAAGGTGTTGTTGATGCAATTTGGTTTAATCAAGGAGAAGTCTGTTGTGCTGGTTCTAGGTTATTAGTCCAAGAAAGTGTTGCTGATAAATTTATAAAGAAATTGAAAGCGAGAATGGAGAAAATGAGAGTTGGCGATCCTCTCGATAAAGGTATCGATATGGGTGCGATTGTGTCTAAATCTCAATTAGAAACTATTAATCAGTATATTTCGATTGGTGTTAAGGAAGGAGGTGAATTATACCAACCATCTTGGGCATGTCCTTCTGAAGGTTATTTTCTACCTCCTACTCTCTTTACGAATGTTCAACCTTCTTCTACTGTTGTTCAAGATGAAATTTTTGGCCCAGTATTAGTTTCTTTAACTTTTAGAACACCAGCTGAAGCTGTTGAATTAGCTAATAATACTGTTTATGGATTAGCCGCATCTATCTGGTCTGAAGATATTAATTTGGCATTAGATATAGCTCCAAAAATTAAAGCTGGTTCAGTCTGGATAAATTGTACAAACATGTTTGACGCTGGTTCTGGTTTTGGAGGATACAAAGAGAGTGGCTATGGTCGAGAAGGTGGTTTAGAAGGTCTTTTTGAATATGTTGTGAGAAAAGAGACGAAAATTAGTAAAAAACAAAAGAAAAATAAATCACATCCAAAAACCGATGTAGATTCTGAAGTTGAAAATCTAAATGAACAAATTCCGAATATAAATAGAACTCCTAAATTATTTATTGGTGGTAAACAGGTAAGACCAGATGCTCCATATAGGATACCAATTCATAATCCATCTGGTGATTATGTTGGTGAAGTTGGAAGAGGAAATCGAAAAGATATTCGAAATGCTACGAATATCGCTCGAAAAACTTTATCAGGCTGGTCTTCAAAATCTGGACATCAAAGAGCTCAAATACTGTATTTTATAGCGGAAAATCTACAAATTAGACGAGAAGAATTTATAGAAAGGTTGATGAATGTAGTTGGTTATTCTGAAGAGGAAGCTATTGAAGAATTTGATAATTCAATTAAAGTAATCTTTGCTTATGCGGGATTTGCTGATAAATACGATGGTTTAGTGCACAGTACTCTTAGTAGGCATGTTACTTTAGCTATGAATGAACCGATTGGCAGTCTTGCTATAATATGTCCAAATGATTATCCATTATTAAGTTTTGTTGCATTAATAATGCCAGCAATCGCTATGGGTAATGTTGTGACAGTTCTTCCATCTGAAACTTACCCATTACTTGCAACAGATTTCTATCAAGTTCTAGAAACATCTGATCTACCTGGTGGTGTGATAAATATAATTACAGGATATGAAAAAGAATTACTTCCATTCTTGTCTCAACATTTTGATATTGATTCAATTTGGTATTTTAGATCTAAGGAAGGAAGTGCACAAGTTGAGTTGGATTCAGCTACAAATATGAAAAGAACTTGGGTATCAAATGGTAAACAAAAGTTTGAATGGTCAGATTTATCCGTAATAAGAGAATTTCTCCGTGAAGCTACACAAGTAAAGAATATTTGGATTCCTTACGGAGTTTAAATTTATAAAGGTAGTTTTTTTTATGGATATTTCTTTTCGAAGGAAAAGAATTAATGATATTACTTATAATATTCCTATTTTTCTAAATCATTTACAAAAAGACGGATTAGAGGAATTTATTAATTATTTTGAAGGAGTAATTGGAAAGACAGAAGATGATTTAGACATAAATCATATTATGAATATTTTTTCTGATAGGAAAATAAATAGAGGATTATATAATGTTTTAACAAAATTTTTTTACGATCTAGAAGGAACTTCAGAAATTGAAGGAATAAAATCCTCCTCAGAGTTAAGGTTAGAATTATTTCATCTAATGGAATTGAAAAATCTAACTTG
>JAEORM010000255.1 GCA_016840905.1 Candidatus Gerdarchaeota archaeon
GTTAGGAAAGGGACAGTTGATTTGATCAAAATCGATCCATATCTCAATATTGATGCTGGAACAATGAATCCCATTCAACATGGTGAAGTTTATGTTACAGATGATGGTGGAGAAATTGACGTTGATTTTGGTCATTATGCGCGTATCCTAGGTTTGAATATGAAGAAAAGTCAAAATATCACAACTGGAAAAGTCTATCGTGAAGTGATACGTAAAGAACGAGCTGGTGACTATCTCGGACAAACTGTGCAAGTCATTCCTCATATTGTAGATGAAATTAAAAAAAGAATCCGTGAAGTAAAAGACTACAAAAAGCCTGATGCTCTCCTAATTGAAATTGGTGGAACTGTGGGTGACATTGAATCACTTCCCTTTTTAGAAGCTATTAGACAGATGATAATGGAGGAGGACGAAAAAGATACTCTCTTAGTTCATACAACATTTGTTCCTGTACCTGAACATTTAGGAGAACCTAAAACAAAACCAACTCAACATTCAGTTAAAGAACTTAGAAGCATTGGTTTAAATCCTAATATCATTGTTTGTAGGAGTCATAACGTTTTAGATGAAAAAACCAAAGAAAAAGTAGCTCTCTTTTGTAATGTTCCTAAAAAAGCTGTTTTCACCCTTCCAGATTTACAATCTGTTTATTCTGCGCCTTACTTATTGGACCAGCAAGGTTTTGGCAATCTACTTCTTGAACGATTAAATTTGAAACTTTCTCCCCCTGATTGGAAAGAATGGAATGAACTTACTGATAGATACGAACACCCACAAGGTGTTGTACGTATAGCTATGGGAGGAAAATACACTCAAATTATTGATTCCTATATTTCTGTCAATGAAGCTTTAAAACATGCTGCTGCAGCATCAAAATATACTGTTGAAATTGATTGGATAGAAACAGAAGATATGGAACATAATCCTGAGAGCCTAAAAATCCTTGATGCCTTTGATGGTTTGCTTATTCCTGGAGGATTTGGTTATAGGGGAACCGAAGGAAAAATAGCTATGATCAAATATGCTAGAGAGCACGATATACCTTTTATTGGATTATGTTTTGGTTTTCAATTAGCCACTATCGAATTCTGTCGCAATGTTTTAGGAATTAAAGATGCAACTAGCTATGAATTTACCATGAATGATGATGTAAAATCATCGAATTTGGTGATTGACCTTTTACCTGAACAAAAAGAAGTTTCCGATTTAGGGGGAACCATGAGATTAGGTGCCTTGAAAGTTATCCTTAAAGAGGGTACACAAACCTATAACTTGTATAACAGCAAAGAGATTTGGGAAAGACATAGACATCGTTTTGAAGTTAATCCTGATTTTATTAAAAGAATTGAAAGTAAAGGATTAGTTTATTCTGGTACCTCAGAAGATGGTCGTCGTATGGAAGTCCTTGAATTGCCGGGTCATAAATTCTTTTTTGCCTCTCAATATCATCCAGAGTTTACTTCACTCCCATGGAAACCAAATCCATTATTCAAAGGATTTATTGATGCCGCTATTACAAGAAAATTAGAAAGAAAAGAATAATAAATGAAAAATTAAAACAAAGAGAAATTTTCCTTTCTCATTCAAGAAAGGATGGAAAAATGCTACACACTAGTAAAAAGTCTATAATAATTTGATATTTATTGTTTCTACTTTAGTACTACAGATTTTTCTAACACCATGCATACCAGGTTCATATCTCGAGACTAATAATTTGGCTTCTTCTAATATTTTTATCTGTGCACTAATGTTTGCTTCTGTTTGATTAAGTATTGCTGCTATTCGGCTTACATCTATATCTTTTTCAGCAGTCATTTTTAGAATTTGAATGCGTGTTTTTGATGATAATGCTTTTGCCACTTTGATTAAATGTTCTTCTTCATCCACATGTAAAGTTTCTTCAGACATTTTAGAATTCCTCTCATGGTCTTACTGGGAGTACTATTTAAAAAGAATGTAATAAATAAAAGTTTCTGTGACTATTTTAATGATTGTTTTAAAGAAAAATTAATGAATAATATAATTGCTCTTTATTACTACAATTTGAAGAATTAGATAATTTAAGGATTAAATCTATCAAACAATTGGATAAACATAAAACTAACTTATCAATACTATTTCTATAAAAAGATGGAGAACTCTTTTGATGTCCAAAGCAGCAGAACATATAATTGAATTAGATAAACAAGACTTTCGTATTTTACAAGCTATTGAAGTTGGTATGCGAACAGCACAATATGTCTCTATTGAATCTATAGTCGAACTTAGTAAACTTTCCATTGATAGAGTGATGAATAAATTAGACAATTTACATTTTCGCGAGCTAGTTTTCAGATGGAAAGGGCAATTCATTGGATATCAATTAACCCATCATGGATATGATGCTCTTGCATTTCGGGCTTTATCTGAAAGAGATACCATAATAGCTTTTGGTAGAGAAATTGGTAAAGGAAAAGAATCAGATGTGTTCATAGCATTTACTCCAAAACAAGAGGAAGTGGTTGCAAAAATCCATCGTGTTGGGAGACCCAGTTTTCAGAGAAGCAAAAAACTTAGAAGCTATATTGGTGACCGGGGACATATTAATTGGTTATATAAGTCACGATTATCAGCTGAAAGGGAATTTGAAGGATTAAAAATTGCTTCTGAAATTAATGCTAAAGTTCCATATCCAATTGACATTAATAGACACATTATTATTATGAAATTCTTTGAGGGAACAGAATTAGTTAATATGATCAACTTAAGTGATCCTTTGAAAGTTTTCAATGGGATCATTTCTGAAATAAGAAAATTGGTAGTACAAGGAGGGATAGTACATGGTGATCTTTCTGAATATAATATCATAATTACCCCAAAAGAAGATTATCTCCTAATTGATTTCCCTCAGTATGAAAATATCATCAGTCAAAATAGTCAAGAACTTTTACTCCGAGACATTCATA
>JAEORM010000256.1 GCA_016840905.1 Candidatus Gerdarchaeota archaeon
ATTACAAGTTTAAAATTTACAATTGGAAGGCTAAGAGATGGCTGGGTTACTCGAGAAAATCAAATTTTATAATCGAATGGTTTTCATGAATCGTCGTTCAACAGTAATCATGTTTTTAGGATTGGCAATTAGCCTAGCTATCATTTCAGAAAGTCTTATCTTCATGTATAGTTTTCAATATGGAGCATTTGAAGGATTTTATCAAGGAGTTCCCACAAGACAATTTACAATTAGTGTTTCCTCATATGATATTCGAGATTATCCTGAAAGTTCAATTCCTAATTTAACCCTTGCAACTTCTAATTCGATTGAAAATGCTGAAATTTCAGATAGAATAAAACGTGTTGATTGGTTTTTATCACGAGGGTTTTTTCTGGTAGCAAAAAATCTGCGTACTGGAACAGATGTTATCCTTCCTGAATTTAATCTCTATGCAATCCCAACAGATTATTTTAGTGCTATAAATGAAATGCTTTACAATGGAACCCTGCCACAAAATGTCGACCAAGTAATCGTAGTAACGAGTGAATCAACTTTAACTCGAACAAATTTAAGTTATGTTGGAAAATTTGCTGCATATACACCAATTTTTGGATATGAGTATACTGATGTTATAGATTTGGGGATTCCTTTAGGTGGACAATATTTTAATTCATCTGGTTCAATAACATATGAGACATTTAGTTCAGTAATGGGTCCTTTAGCAGATGATTTTAATGCAATGATTGATTATTTTTCAGAACAATTTATGATTACAAGTTATACTAATTTTGCTAACCTGGTAGCGAAATTTTCTTATTATCCTGGATATTCAGCTGCGACAGGGAGGGTTGCTTTCAATTTAGATTTAATTAATTCATTTAATATTGCAAATGAAATATCAAATTTGCAAAGATTCAGTCAAGAAATTGATAGAGAATTTTCTCAAAAAGATTTCCAAGTGGTTATTTATACTTCACTTATTACATTATTAAAAGATTTTAATAAGGAATTCTTAATTTTCCAATTATTTGGATTATTACTTATCACTCCAATAATTGGCATGTCTCTCTCATTAACTAATTATTCTGCTAATCTTATGAAACGTCGGCAAAAACGGCAAATTTCAAGTATGCTGCAAAGAGGTTCATCGCAAAAAGAAGTACTGTATGTGTTAATTTTCCAAGTAGTAGAACTCTCGATTACTGCAATTTTACTTTCTGCTATAATTGGTTATGGATTTAGTTGGCTAATTAATAAGAGCACAGGGTTTCTTAATTTCTCAGGTACTAGTGTCTATCCGACAATAAACATGACAATATTCTACATTATTATAGGATTTGGATTTATATTATCACTTATAGTGAATGCTAAGAATATTTGGGATACGAGTCAAATAACTACCTTTGAAGCTTATACTGAACATCAAGCTAAGAAACCATTTTGGGAAGGACTCTATTTAGATGTTGTTCTAATTGTTTTAGGTCTTGTTATTTGGCTAATTGTAAGATTTCAATTGAAAGGAGAATCAGCTTATGCTTTTGCGTATGGAATTGGTACTACTGCACCAGTTTTAATAATCTTAGGTATGGTTATGATGGCTTCATATAGAATTTATCCAAGATTAATTAATTACATATCAAATAGAGCATGGCGTAGCAAAAGATTAGGTATTTTAGGTCTGGCATCAAGAAGAAGTATGAGAAGGAAAATTGATGCTACTAGATCGATAATATTAATTAGCCTAACATTTACTTTGATTTTTACATCAATCATTACCATTCAATCTTATCAGAATCATGATATGGAAACAGCCAATTATACTCTTGGGGCTGATATTTTACTAAGAAATGTAGATGTCAATTCAAATCAAACAAAATTAAACGTTCTATCTATTGAGGGTGTTCAATCAGCTACATACTTGAAAATGACAAGTCAACTTATAACCTATGGTTTTTTGACCTATTCCTATATTGTTTTAGGTATAGATCCTGTTGAGTTTGTACAAACAGCCTATTTTGAACGGCAATATCTGCAAGGAGAAAATCCTGAAAATTTCTTTGAAAAAATAAGGGATGATAATGATGTAGTGATGCAAAGGGATCAACTTGCAATTATTGATACCTATTCTGGTGATCAACTTTCAATAAGATTTGAAAAGTATGCTGTTGGTACCGTCAACAGAACATTAGATGTTGTAGGAATATACAAATACTTCCCAAGATTTTTTGTTGAATTTCCTGATATTGAAAAAAGTACAGTCTTTCGATTTACTATTGTTGGGAGCTATGATAATGTCAATGAATTTGCTTATTCAGATTTTAGTATAGGTGGAGATTTAATTGTTAAAGTAAAAGATGGTTATAATATAGCAGATGTTGCAACGAATATTGAAACTGAATTAGGTCGATCCGTAGAAAGCAATATTGATTTAATGGGTTCAAAGGAAGGTAGTTTACGTAATATTATGCTTTATGGTTCATTAAATGCTACCTTTTTGGCATCATTGATACTTACAATTTCAACAATTGCTTTAATGATTTTAATACAGGTTTTTGAGAATGAACGTGAAGTTGTTACTTTGAAAATTCTAGGAATGTCCCCAAGACAATTATTCAATCTGTTTCTGTCTGAATCTATGACAGTAGTTCTCTATGGGTCAATCCAAGGTATAGGTATTGGTATAATTGCTGCTAGTATGTTTACTAAAATACTTACCTTTGATACATTAATACCACCAACAAAAATGATCTTCCCTCCTTTACAACTATCCTTAGCATCTATTATCTTTTTAATCGTTTCATTACTCACTGCAGCGTTGACGTCTTACATTGTCTTTAGGAAAGATGCCATTAAAGCGATTAAACAAATTTAGCAAATTTTTTCCTTTTTTTATTTACTAAAAACCTTTAATCATATAATCTCTATTGTTAAACTATATTATTGCTAAGGTGATATAAATGACTGTAGA
>JAEORM010000257.1 GCA_016840905.1 Candidatus Gerdarchaeota archaeon
ATTGAACGTCCAGAATAGGCAATTGATGATGATTGTAGTGAATAATTATTACCATTGAATGAAATAGCAGTTCCGCCATTATCTCGGATATATTTCAGCATTTGAATATCGGTAATACTATCACCGATGGCAATTGCTTCAGAGGGATCTTTGCTATGTTTTTCTAGCAATTCGATAACATTGGCTCGTTTTCGTCCACCTCCACAAACAATTGTTGAATTGAACACTGGACCAAATTCTGATTTAGGAATAGTATCCCAGAAGAACTTGTCAAGATCTTTTTTTACTTCTGCTAATCCATTAGTTAAATATCTAGGAAAAATTTCGTCAAATAAGATATTCAATACCTCTGTTGAGCTTGGTTTTAACATAAAGTCTAATTTTGTACAACGAACCTTACTCTCAGGATGATTCAATTTTGCTGCGATAGTATAAGCATGATGTGTATAACTTGTTGAAATTATATAGGTAGGAATTTCATTTTGATGAAGATAATCAAAAAGTTCAACTGCACCTACAGTGGGTTCAGCTGACCTAGAAATATCAAAAAGCATTTCCTCATCTGCATAGGCAACAATTATTGGGGCTATGAGCTTTAAAGTATCACCAGGCCAATAGTCTTCTTTTTTATCGACAAGAAATAGCTCATCATCATATAAGCTGACCATTTCAAATAATTGATAGAAATCATTCTCCTTTCCCAATTTTTTACCAATTTCAGCTATAACATCTGCTGCATGGTCAATAGGACAGAGAGGTCCTTCTAGGTCAAAAAAAGCTATCATAAAACATTCAACTCTTTCAAATGGTCAATTCGTTTTTGTATTAACTCTTGAGTTCCTACATCTTTTCGATGGAATAATGAACCTTTGACGTAATTAGTTGCTTTTTCAGCTATCATTTCAGCTTCTGCAATAGTATTAGCTTTTCCTACAATCGCAACCGCTCGAGATGAAGTAGTGATTATTTCACCACTTTTTATTTCATTAACAGATGAGTAATAGAGTTCCCCACCTTCTTTGATTACTTTCTTTTCCTCTACTTTAATCGGTTCATCCTTAAGAGGTGATTCTGGGTATCCATCAGGTACAATATATTTGCAAACAGTAGCTTGTTTACTAAATTCAATTGGAAGATCACCTAATTGCCTATTGATCATCGCTTTAAAAATAGATACTAGAGGTGTTTTAAGCAATGGTAGAACATTCATAGCTTCTGGGTCACCAAAGCGAGCATTATATTCCAAAAGTTTCAAACCATGCGGTGTTAACATAAATCCTCCATAAAGTATGCCACAATAATCATCACCTGTTTCCTCTTTCAAAGCTTTAGCTGTTTTACGAATTATTTCAAGAGCTTCGTTAACAACCTCTTGAGAAATAAAAGGTAAAAGATGATTTTCAGCACTATAGGATCCCATTCCTCCTGTATTTGGCCCTTTGTCCCCGTCATAAGCTCGTTTATGGTCTTGAGCAATAGGCATAGGTATTACTTCTTCACCTGCAACAAAACATTGAAGCGAAAACTCTTCTCCTTCTAATAATTCTTCTAAAACAACCGATTCCCCAGAATTGAAAATTTCATTGCAAAAAGCAAGAACATCATCGACACTCTGGAGATGTTCGCCCATAAGCTTTACACCTTTTCCACCTGCAAGCCCGTCTCTCTTCACTGCTACTTTTCCCAATTCAGTGATATAATCAATAATATCTTGTTCTTCAGAATTCGGTGTGAATACTTTAAAACCAGGTAATCCTGGAATATTATATTCTTCCATTAACTCTCGAGTAAAACTTTTAGATGATTCAATCTTTGCAGCAATCATCTTAGGTCCTATAGATGGGATGCCTTTTTCAAGAAGAAAATCAACTATACCATGAGCAAGGGGATCTTCAGGACCAATCACCGCAATCTGTGGTTTTACTTCATAGACAAAAGCAGCCAAAGAATCATAATCATCTAATTTTGCTAATTTGATCTCTGTTGAAAGTTTAGCTATGCCGGGATTTTTAGCTTTCATAAAAGAATAGAGCTCAACCTTACTATCTTTTTTCAGTGCTTTAGCAATTGCATGTTCTCTTGCACCTTGTCCAACTAATAGAATTTTAATTTTACTCATAATACTCGCCAATTCACCAATGTTTTTGTTTCAAATAAGATTTTTCCTTAAAGGCGTTTCATCTTATTTATGATTCTCGCTCACACAATGCTTGTGAAGGAGGTTCTTTTATTGGATAATCCCCAGTTAAGCATGCTAAACAGAGATTGTTATTTTCTGGCCATTTATCAAAACCAATAGAATCAACTAAGCCAGGAACAGTATTGTAAATAACTGCATCAACACCAATTATCTCAGCTATTTGCTCATCTGTTCTTCCACAAGCTATTAATTCTCTTTCTGTTGGAAAATCTGTTCCCATGAAACAAGGGTTGATTAATTTTGGGCAACTAATGGCAAAATAAACTTTAGATGCACCAGCATCTCTAATCATTTTTATAATTCCTCTTGAGGTTGTTCCTCTTACAATGGAGTCATCAACTAAAACAACACGTTTGCCTTTCACTAAATTCGATAAGACATTTAATTTCACTTTTACTGCTTCTTCACGAGCAGTTTGTCTTGGCATAATAAAAGTACGTCCAACATATCTATTCCTTATCAGTGCTTCGGAATATTCTATGCCTGTTTCTTTGGAGAAACCAATTGCTGCGATACGTCCAGAGTCAGGAATTGGTACTACAATGTCTGCCTCATATCCTTGCTCTTTAAATAATATCCCTAATGCTTTTCCAATACGTTCTCGTGCTTCATAAGCTGAAATACCATCCATAACAGCATCTGGTCGAGCAAAATATACCCATTCAAACATACAGTGAGCATAAGAATCGTTTTTAATCAATTGCTTCTTCTTAACACTTTTTTCAGTAACAATTATTACTTCGCCGGGTTTAACATCAGCTTCGAATTTTGCCCCAACAATAGTAAGACCAATCGTTTCTGAAGCAATTACAATATCCCCTTCTTTTGACTTGCCATAACATAGTGGTTTAAACCCTAATGGATCTCGCATAGCAACCATTTCTCCCTTGTCGGTTGTGATTAGAATGGAATATGCCCCATCAAGTTTCTTTATTAGAACTTCACATGCTTTTAGCATATCATTATTATTTTCTTCTAAAGCTAAATCCAATAATTTACCAATCACTTCTGTATCTGTATCGTGACTGAATCTGAATCCTTGAGTCATAAGATAATTTCTAACTTCTTCGTAATTGGAAACCGTTCCATTAAAAGCAATGGCTATTTTGTACGTTTTAGTCTGTAAAACAAATGGTTGGACACCTACTGTAAGATCTGATCCTGCGGTTGGATATCGGACATGTCCAATACCGTCTTTTCCTTTTAATGCTGCTAAAGTGTTTTTATCAAAAATATCTTGAACATATCCTAAATCAGATATAGTTTTCATATTTTGTTTATTCACAACAGTTATTCCTGCACTAGATTGTCCTCGATGTTGTAAGGTTAAAAGTCCTTGGTAAATAAGAAACCCTAAATCATGTATTCTTTTTGTTGTTCGTATACCAATAATACCGCAATGATCTTTTATTGACAACTGAGTATCCTCATGCGAGATATTTTCTCGTTTTATTAAAAAGTCTTTAGATTCGAATAAAAAAGCATGAAGGCATTTTTCTTACTTATTTCTTGCCTTCCATTTCTTCTTCCATTCGATTCATCCAGACATCCTTAATCTCTTCTAATGGCAAATCAACAATTAATTGATTTTGGGAATTTTTTACTACTAATTTTTTATCACTAGTTACTTTTCCAATGACTGATATAGGAATATTACTCTTAGTAAAAATGGTTTTAATTGTGTTAACATTTTCCTCTTTTGCTGTAAAAATAAATCGACCATGAGTTTCAGAGAATAATTTAATGTCTATTCGCTTTGTATCAGCAATGATTTGATTGATATCTATTGTAAATCCTTGATTACCAGAAATAGCCATTTCTGTTAGTGCAGCAAATAATCCTCCTTTAGAGACATCATGACTGGCAGTTATCAAGCCACTTTTTATTACTTCCACAACATTTGCTAGAAGATTCTTCGCTAGAGTAAAATCTACTTTTGGTACCAGTCCATCATTACTTTGGTAAATTTCCTTAGTATATTCAGAACCACCAATTTCAGTTTTTGTTTCGCCAATTAGCAGAATAACTTCATCTTTTGTTTTGAATTTGATATTTACTGCTTTTGAAACATCCTCAAGTAATCCAGCAGCAAAAATAACTGGTGAAGGTTTTACTGCTACATCATTCACTTCGTCGTGATTGTAGAAGCTTACATTACCACCAACACAAGGAACACCTAAAGTTTTTGCTGCGTCACCTAATCCTTCAACAGCTTTTTCAAAAGTCCAAAAAACTTGTGGATGTTCTGGGTTACCAAAGTTTAGGCAATCAGTAAAAGCAATTGGTTCAGCTCCTACAGCAGCAATATTACTACATGCTTCCATTAATATTCCTGCTCCACCATTATAAGGATCTAAGTAGCATTGGCTTGAATTACCATCAAAAGTTACTGCTACTCCTCTTTTACTACCAAATTCTGAGAGTCTAAATACTCCCGCATCTGCTTGTCCTGATTTAACAACAGAATGCAATCCAATTTCGGTATCATATTGTTGATAGACCCATTTGCGGCTGATTAGATTGTCACTACTCATTATCTTTCGACAAATTTCATTATATTCAGTAATTTGAGGTTCTTGTGGCAACCATTTTTTATCAAGTTCATCCAAGTATTTAGGATAACTTGCTTGTCTATTAGCTGCAGGTGGTTTAGTAAGCAAATGTGCCGGTAAATCAACAATAGTTTGTCCTTGGTATTTTACTACACATTTTCCAGTTTTGGTTACTTCGCCAAGGATTTCAAAGGGGAGTTCATATTTGTTAAATACCGCACTGATTTTCTCAACGTTCTCAGTTTTTACCACAAAGAACATTCTTTCTTGTGATTCACTAATTAAAATCTCCCAAGGTTCCATATCACTTTCGCGAAGTCGTATTTTCTCAAGGCTAATCTCTGTACCAGTTCCACCCATATCCGCGGTTTCAGAAATTGAACAGGTTACTCCAGCAGCACCAAGATCTTTTAATCCTTCAACTAAACCTTTCTTAATTGCTTCTAGGGTAGCTTCGATGATCAATTTTTTCATATAAGGATCACCTATCTGAACCGCACCACGATCACTTTCTGATTCTTCAGTGATATTTTTTGAAGCAAAAGAAGCGCCTCCTATTCCATCTCTACCTGTGGATCCACCAAGAAGAATTAATTTATCACCAGGAGTGCTTGCTTTACTATGTGCTAGTTCCTCTTTTCGCATAACACCAAAGCAACCAACATTAATAAGACAATTTATTTGGAATGAGGGATCAAATTCGATATCGCCACCTGCATTAGCAATACCTACACAATTACCATAATCACCTACACCTTTTGTTACCCATTTTAACAGCCATTTAGTATGGGGATCAGATAATTTACCTAATCGAAAACTATCAAGTAGACCTATTGGTCGTGCTCCCATACAAAGAATGTCCCTAATGATTCCCCCTATACCAGTTGCAGAACCATTGTAAGGATCCAAAGCACTCGGATGGTTATGAGATTCTAGTTTGAAAACTAATGCTAACCCATCACCAATATCTACAACCCCAGCATCTTCACCTGGACCACAAATTACTCGAGGGCCTTCGGTTGGTAATTTTGGTAAAACAGGTCGAGAACTTTTGTAACTGCAATGCTCAGAATTCATTACTTCTAACATAGCTGCTTCAGGGAGAGTAAGATCTCGTTTTAGAACACTGTACACAGCATCTTTTTCTTCTTCAGTTAGATTGATTTTTTCTTTTAGAATAAATTCTTGCTGGGTCATTACTTTCTACTCCTAATGAAATTTTCAATTGATTTAAAGTATAATTTTCCATGATCAGAACCCCAGGGGCTTAAAATGCTCTCAGAAGCACGTTCTGGATGGGGCATAAGACCTACTACATTTCCTTCTAAATTACAGATTCCTGCGATGTTTTCAATTGACCCATTTGGATTAGCTGCTTGTGTTATCTGGTTGTTTTCATCAACATATCGCCAAACGATTTGATCATTATCATTGAGTTCTTTCAACCCTTGTTCATCATTAAAATATCTGCCTTCTCCATGAGCGATAGGTATTCGCCAGAAAAGTTCTTTGGAAGGAAGGGAGGTTGCAGCACTACGATTTGTTTCAACCCGTAAATTAACCCATTTACAACTGAATCGTAGTGTATCATTACGAATTAATGCTCCTGGAAGTAATCCTGCTTCTACAAGGATTTGAAAACCATTACAAACACCAAAAACATACTTCCCCCCACCAACAAAGCCGACAAGACGATCAACAAACCTCCCACCACCAGAAACCTTTGAATGCAAAATCTTATTAGCAAAAGCCTTACCCGCACCAAGATCATCACCAAAAGAAAACCCGCCAGGAAAATTCAAAACATGAAAATCATCAAGATCAACCTTGCCGGATAACAACTCATTAAAATGAACTATAACCGAGTCAGCACCAGCCAACCGATAAGCCAAAGCGATCTCCCTCTCACAATTAACCCCAAACCCGGAAACGACCAAAGATCTTACCTTCACCACTTCAAAACCCCCTGCCCAGCAGCCTTACACCCATCAATCGAACGATTGATGACAAGACCGCCCGGCAAACCTTTAACAGACAACAAACCATCACCAGAAACAAC
>JAEORM010000026.1 GCA_016840905.1 Candidatus Gerdarchaeota archaeon
CTATTGGTAAATATTTAGAAGCTATTGCAAAAGGACGAACTTCCGAATCTATTGCTAAATTAATAGGTTTACAAGCAAAAACTGCTCGAGTTATTCGTGATGGAATTGAAGAAGATATTCCAATAGAAGATGTTTTAGTTGGTGATATTGTAGCAGTAAGACCAGGCGAGAAAATCCCTGTTGATGGAACCATTGTTGAAGGTATTTCTGCTGTCGATGAATCAATGATTACAGGTGAAAGTTTATTGGTTGATAAGAAGGCAGGGGATTTAGTTATTGGTGCAACGATAAATAAAAATGGCTACCTCAAATTTGTTGCTGAAAAAGTGGGTTCTGATACGATGCTATCCCAAATTATAAAATCGGTAGAAGATGCTCAGGGTAGTAAAGCACCTGTTCAAAGATTAGCTGATAAAGTCTCAGCATATTTTGTTCCTGCAGTTATTATTATAAGTCTCATAACTTTAACGATATGGTTAATTTTAGGTGGTTTAGGTGTTCCCCCTCCAGCATTTACTGACACTACCATTAGCTGGTATACACATGCTATATTGAATACTATTGCAGTCTTAGTTATTGCCTGTCCTTGTGCATTAGGTCTTGCAACACCTACAGGTGTTATTGTTGGTTCCGGTAAAGGAGCTGAATTAGGAATTCTTTTCAAGAATGCTGAATCTTTAGAAAAAACGAGTGAAATTAATACTATCATTTTCGATAAAACAGGAACTTTGACAAAAGGAATACCTGAAGTTACAGATGTAATTGTGCTTAATTTTAATTATACAGAAGAAGATATCATTCGACTATCTGCTAGTGCTGAGAAAGGTTCGGAACACTCTTTAGGTGAAGCAATTGTTAGATATGCTTCAATGAAAGAAATATCATTGGTGGAACCTCAGGATTTTACAGCTGTCCCAGGTAAAGGGATAATTGCAAAAATTGATAATAAAACAGTAATTTTAGGTAATGTAAATCTTTTATCAAGTAATAATATAATTGTCTCTGAAAGAATTTTGAAACAAATGGATTCTTTTCAAACAAATGGTAAAACAGTTATGCTAGTAGCATTAGGAAACGAAATTATTGGACTCATCGCAGTAGCAGATGTAATTAAAGAATCTTCAATGGAAGCTGTCAAGATTCTTAGAAAAATGGGTAAAGAAATAGTCATGTTAACAGGTGATAATGAAAGAACAGCAAATGCTATTGCTAAACAAGCAGGAATAACTAAGGTTTATGCAGAAGTTCTTCCTGAAGAAAAAGCAAGTGTAGTAAAAGAATTACAAAACCAAGGTTATAAGGTTGGAATGGTTGGAGATGGTATAAATGATGCTCCTGCCCTTGCTCAGGCAGATATTGGTTTTGCAGTTGCAACTGGAACAGATATTTCAATTGAAACTTCATCAGTTACACTAATGCGTAGTGATCTAACACAGGTTGTTGATGCTATCGATTTAAGTAAAGCAACATTGAGAATAATTAAAGAAAATCTTCTTTGGGCTTTTATCTTCAATATAGTTGCAATACCTATTGCTGCGATAGGATTATTACTTCCATGGATGGCTGCTATAGCAATGGCTTCCAGTTCGGTTATTGTTGTTTCAAATTCGTTAAGATTGAAATTATTCAGATCAAGACTCAATAAAAGTTGATGGAAAGAACATTTTTCTAATAAAACTCCAGAATCGCAATCTTAATTTATTATAAACCAATAAATTCTCATATTGGATGAGTCTAAACCATCCTAATTATGTTATAAGCGTTAATTAGGCGTGAAAACATTTGAGTACTCAAGAACATGCGTTAATCAAAACTTTAAGGTGCCCTTCTTGTGGGGCTCCTATGAAGCCTTCAGCAGAATCTCTTCTAGTAATATGTGGTTTCTGTGGAGAGATTGTTGCTGAAAGTAAAATTACTCCTCATGCAATAATCAAACCAATCCCACTAACGCCACCTGAAGGACCAGGAACAGTAAAACAAATGGAATTGATTCTCATTCCTTTCTTTGATGTTAAAGCGGATGTCAGTATGGAAGCTGCTGGATATCAAAGGAGAGAACGTCATGAAACCAAAACTGTTCGTCGTGGTGGACAAACATACACTGAAACAAAAACGATAATTGAATACAGACCTTGGAAGATCCATTATCAAGGTAGTCAATCTGTTAGATTTCTAGCACGACAAGAAATAACAATGTTTGGTTCAGGAGAATTAGTTTCATTTGTAACCAGAAACATTGGTGGACAAGCAATTCCATTTAATCCTGAATACATTAAAAATCTAGCAAGCCAAGATTCTGCGCGATCGTTAGTCGCTCTAAGTCCTGAATGGGATCAAAGTGAAGCTTCTAAAAAAGCAGGTGAAACAGTGTATGAAGCTGCTTATTCAAGAGCTAAATCAGAGATGCATGAAGTATTTGATACCAAAGTGCAATTTAAACCATTAGGACCACCAACACTTCTACATGAACCATTGCTACTTGTTAGAAGAACTATCCAAGGAAGGTCTTATCGATCAGCTTATCATTGGGGTTCTGGTCAACTTTTACGAGCAGAAGTACCTATTAAAAATAGAAAATTAATGATCTTTTTTGCATTTCTATTTTTCTTGGGAGCTCCTCCATTAGTGCAGGTTGGTTATAATTTGTATGGTGGAATAGAAGATCAAGTATGGTATGCTATTGTTTTTGGTGTGATAGCTGCTATATTGGTTGGTGTGGCAATTTTCTTACTGGTACGGTCTTTCAAACCGCATAAAGTAACATCTGGTGGAGCTAAAGTTAGCTTATATGATTTCCAACAACTTGCTCCTGAACAAAGAGCTGCAATGACCCAACCAACTCAAGCTGCCCCCACGAAACAACCTGTACCGAAATTCTGTCCTAATTGCAGAGATCCACTTGAACCAAATCAAAAATTCTGTGAAAAATGTGGATACAGAATGGATGGGAGATGATTAAAATGGCAGTCGAACAACAAACCCAACCCAGAACCATTCAATGTGGTTATTGTCAAGCGGAAAACCAAGTACCACCATTTGCTTCAGTCGTAACTTGTGAATTTTGCGGTACACCTAATGAATTGCAAACAGGAAAAACATTCCAAAATCATCATATGTTAAATGTCTACTTTAGTGGTTCATTGTTACAGGAACTCGTACCAGAATATCTTTCTAAATATGTTGGTGTTCCATCCGATTTTGCAGATAAAGTAGTCTTTACTGAATTTGAATTAAGGATGATGCCTTTCTGGATGTTTAAATTCCATGGACATACGGATTACCAAGGTCTCGGGAAATATTGCCCCGCAGGACATAGTACTACCTGGAGTCAACACATAAATATACAAACTAGACCTGAACGCGGATCTATTGACTTAGATCAAACTTGTCTTGTATTTGGTTATGGAGAAAAATATCGAGAAATACGTGACGAAAAAATACCTGTAGGTTCAAAAGAAGCGTTTGATTTGAGTGCAGTCAAAGCAGAAGGCGGAAAAATCTATGATACTGAAATAGGTTATCAAGCAGCATATCAAATAGCTGAAAATCAAGTAAAAGCTCGTCATAATAGTCTCATTTATCGTGAGATTTTCCAAATAGATGGAATGAACCAAAGTATCAATATGAAAGAAGTTTCATACCTTCATGTGCCGTTCTATCGAGTTGCCTACAATTATGGTAATTGGAAAGGAGAAGCACTAGTTGATGCTGCAAGAGGTAAAGTTTTACGAGCAGAATATCCCATATCTCGTGCACATAGATTTTGGGGCTTAACCTTCATCCTAATAGCAATAGGACTTATTGGTTTCGCTATCTATTTAGCTCTACAAATACCTACCTGGCAAATAGCTGGTATAATTGCTGCAGTTATTTTTGGTGGACTCTTAATTTTCGGTATCAAAGAAACTGTAACGAAGAAAAGGTTGCCGCGGAGTAGTTTTTAATTTATTAAAAAACACTGGGTTTTTACCCAGTATTCTTTCTATTTTTTTATTAACTAAAATTAATTGGTAATATTACTTTTATTAAAAAATTATTTTAAGAACAAATTCACTAGATAATTTAATCAGAGGAATTATCTAATGAAAATCGGTTTTGTACAAACAAATCCTATATTTGGCGAGAGAGATAAAAATCTTGCAAGAACTATTGAGCTTATAAAAGAAAACGCAAGTGCTGACTTGCTTGTTTTACCTGAATTATGCACATCAGGTTATCTTTTTGAAGAGCTAAGTGAACTGCAACGTTTGGGAGAAAAAATCCCTGAGGGACCTAGTATTAAGGCATGGGAAAAAGTTGCAAAAGAAACTGATACTTATTTAGTAGCGGGAATATGTGAAAAAACAGCTGAGTCAAAATTCTATAATTCTGCTGTTCTAATTGGTCCTGAAGGATTTATTGATGTTTATAGGAAAATTCATCTTTTTAATACTGAGAAGAATTTCTTTACACCTGGTGATGGTCCCTTGAAAATCTTTAATCTTGGATCAGCGAAAATAGGTATTATAATTTGTTTTGATTGGATTTTCCCAGAAATAACCCGTATTTTAGCTCTACATGGTGCAGAAATTATTTGTCATCCAGCTAATTTAGTTTTACCTTTTGCACAAAAAACAATGCTCGCTCGATCAATAGAAAACAGAATTTTCACTATTACAGCTAATAGAGTTGGTGAAGATATTAGACCAAGTTCAAGAGTTTTATTTACTGGTCAGAGTCAGATTACTAGTCCGAAAATGGAAATATTAGCCCAAGCTGAAGAAAGTATTGAAGAAGTTCAAATAGTTGATGTTGATCCCACTCAAGCGAGAAACAAAATGGTTACTTCTTTGAATCATATTTTCTTAGATCGTCGTGTAGATCTTTACAAGCCTATATTGAAGAGTTTTAATGAGAAAGACAAATAAAATCAAGCAGTTAGTTTTAAAAGCAATAAAAAAAAGATTATTAGTAAAAGATTTATCATTGAAGGAAAGTAAAATGGCTATTCTAATTACTGGCGGTGCAGGATTCTTAGGTCGAAATCTTGCTATAAGATTGAAAGAAGCAGAACAAGAAGTAGTTATATTGGATCTTGATATAGATAAAGCTAAAGACAAACTTAAAGATATAATATTAGTTAAAGGTGATGTTTCCAATATAGCTGATGTTGAATCCTTGTGTGAAAAATATCAATTTACAACTGTTTTTCATCTAGCAGCTATGTTACCTCCAATGACCGAGCAAGATCCTTATCGTGCTTTTAAGGTAAATGTAGAAGGTACTTTAAATATCATTAATTCTGCCCAGAAATATGGTATAGAGACAGTAATTTATCCAAGCTCAGCTTCTGTTTTTGGTCCTGATCGAAGACCTCCTTTCACAGAAGAAGATCTTATGCATCCCTGGACAATTTATAGTTCTTTTAAAATATGCACAGAAATTATTGGTTCAATATACTCTAAAAAATACCCCATTAATTTTAGAGCTGTAAGATTTCCTGTGATAGTTGGCCCAGGAAGCAATCCTTTCTTGGGTATAACTAAATATCCTTCTCAAATGGTTGAAGAAGCAGTAAAAGGTAGACCTTATATTGCAGAAGTAGCACCTGAGACTCAGGTACCCATTATTTACATAGATGATGCTGTTCAAATCTTGATTAATCTTTGGCGAAGTAAAGATATTCACTTTGAAATCGTTAACGTTGATGGCATTTGGGTAACTGCTCAAGAGATTGCTGATGGCATTAAGAAATTAATCCCTGCTGCAGAAATTTCTTTCAAACCAGTTGAAAATATTCATATTCAGCAAGTGCTTGAAGGTGTTAAAAAACATCAAGAGGATGGTAAACATACCTTTAGAGGGCAACGTTTACTTGATGAAATACTTACCGAATATATTTCACGTGAACGAGAAAAATAATAACGTACCTCCCTCTATATATTATCTAATCTTCAATTTGATTTGAATTATTATCTAAAAGGTATTTGTAATTAGTAAACTAAAAACTACGAAACGGTGTTAATTATGAGCCAATTTAAAAACATCCCCCATATACCAACTTCAGAAAAATTGGCTGATATGATATTTTCTAAATTGAAAAAGATTCAAATGGATCCACTTAAAACAAAGCAAAAACGTCGCTCAGATTTTTCATTTTATAAAACCCTTTATTTCAGACAATTCAGATATCTTTTTCCTGAAATTGAGAATCAATTAATGACCATTGTTAATAATTTCCCAATTATTGATGCTCTTCATCCATTTCATAAAGAATTAATTGATGTTTTATTTGGAGTTGAAAAATTACAAATTTCACTTTCGAGAATTAATAATACCCGATGGGCTTTACGTAGTATTGAAAGAGAAGTTTCAAAGAAACTAGGAAGAAGTACAACCGCTGATGAAGCTAAAAAAATTAGAAGTGAAACAATAGGTCGTGTTGGTTCTACACTCAAGAAATTAAGTGAACCACTCAATGATCTAATAGAAGCTAAAATTCAGTTATCAAAATTACCAGATTTCAATCTTAATGAAAAAACAATCGCTTTTGCTGGTCCACCTAATGCAGGTAAATCTAGTTTTGTAAAGTTAATTTCAACAGGAACACCGGAAATAGCTTCTTATCCGTTTACTACAAAAGAATTAATCTGTGGTCATAGAAAAGAGCAATTTACTTCTTATCAACTACTTGATACTCCTGGTTTATTAGATAGACCATTAAATGAAAGAAATAACATTGAAATGAAAAGTATTTTAGCTTTGAAATATCTAGCAGATAGTATTATTTTCCTTTATGATCCAACTGAGGATGCTCCACTTACTCTTGAACATCAACAAAATTTACTTAATAATATAAAAGAAAAATTTTCAGAAATTCCTATTTATATTTTTATTAACAAAGGCGATATTTTATCAGAAGAACAGCTAAAACAAGTCTTTCAAAAAATTGGGGAACATCGAGTGATAGCTACTGTAGAATCTAATAAATCATTATTAGAAGAAATTATCCAAGAAATTTTGACCAAAATCCCTGAGAAAAAACCTTATGCCCCTGAAAAGAAAAAGAAAGAACCTGAATTAGAAGGTAAAATCAAGAAAGAAGATAACATCGAGTGGATATTTTTTGACTGATTTGGTAAAAATAGATGGTAGTATGCTTGAAGGTGGTGGTTCAATCATTCGAAACGCCATTGCTTTATCTGCTATATATCAAAAGCCTGTTGAGATTTACAATATACGCGCAAAACGATCTAAACCAGGTTTGAGAAATCAGCATACATTTGCAGTTAAAACTATTGGGGAGATTTGTGATGCAGAAATGACTGGTGTAGAGATTGGTTCTAGCAAAGTTACTTTTTATCCTGGAAAGATTTGCGGAGGGGAGTATAAAATCGATGTTCAAACAGCAGGAAGCATTACTTTAATTCTACAAGCATTAATTCCTGTTGCTGCTTATGCAAATATTCCTACCAAATTTTTACTTAAAGGAGGAACTGATGTTCCAATGGCTCCTCCACTAGATTTTGTAAAGTATGTATATCTTCCTCTGA
>JAEORM010000258.1 GCA_016840905.1 Candidatus Gerdarchaeota archaeon
AGCGATGTAACAAAACTAGCTGATTTCAAGAAGAAAAGAGCTGAAAAGAACTTTTCTCCAATTATTCAAGGAAAACAGTAGAATTTATTGTAAAATTAAAACAATTAGAAAGGTTGATTAATTACAGATAAAAATTAGATTTAACTTTTTCTTGGATCTAAAGAATACTACCCTGTTTTAACAGGGAATTCTTTTTTTTAATTTGTTCTATTTGCCTTGAATAATTTGTATCTTTGAAGTCTAGGCCAACCAGTTTTTGCATACTTCATCATTTCAGGATTTTTCTTTAACCAATTCATCATGTGGAAAAAATTTTTTGCACGTTTGTTTTCTCTTTCATCTAAAGGTTCATAACCTAGATTTCTTAGCTCGTCAAGATATGCTGTTTCGGTAAGATCTTGAGCTTCACCAATTACTTTAATTCTTTGGACTCTATCTTCACCATATTTTCGATTTAGTTTTTCAATTACATCATCAAAGATGTATCCTCTACAGATATGAATTTCTTCGTCAGGTTTTGGTTTCATTTCAGAGAGTAGTTTAGATACAATTTTTGATGCTTGTTTCATGTATTCTTTTCGTGAAAAAAGTCTTGCTTGAAAGTTCCTAACGTTGATTATGTCATATCTAAATTCACGGGTTGAATCTCTATACGCAGCAATAACAACGCCATAAAGTAAGTCTCCCATCCCAGCATCATCGATAATAATTGTCATTAGAGTCTTTTCCTTATTTAGTCTATGAAATAATAAGCTAAAATAAAAGTAATCCGATATTTCATTTTAGAATTTAAACAAGTTTTACTTATTTCGAATATTGTTTTAGTCTTAGTCAAATAGTTGACATATTAAATATTGTCTTTAAATTATGAGATTAGACTTTGACTATTTATTGATTCTGCAGATAATTTATAGGGAGATTTTACATTAAAGGGCTGAGTGTTAGGTGGACTAGTTGACAGAAAATAACCTTGGCACAGAAGAAATCAAGCAGAAAAAAATAGAGTTTAATTTTCCCTTGCTTATTGTTCGGACGCAGATTTTTGGCAAAATTTTTGATCGGCTTGGTTCACTTAAAATTTCGCGTTGGATTTCGGGAATTGCTCTTGTTGTTGTACCTTTGGTTGCTGCAATTGGACTGTATCTTGTGTGCACTAGTTTAGTGACATTGTTATGGACACCTGTTGCTCGAGATATGACACGTGAACTAGGTCCAGCTTCGCTTCTCCCATTACCTGGCATAAATCCGATTTTACCCATATTTTATGGCTGGTTGGCAATAATTTGTGCGATAGTAATTCATGAAGGAGCTCATGGTGTTATTGCAAGAAATCGTGGATTTGATGTTAAATCAAGTGGCTTGCTATTCTTTTTAATAATTCCATTTGGTGCCTTTGTTGATGTTGATGAAGAACAAATTTCGAAATCAAAGGCTAAAGATTCATTGAGAGTAATGGCTGCAGGAGTTAGTGCAAATATTGTTATGGCTATAGTTTGTATTCTTGCAGTTTTGCTTATTGTTAATGGTTTAACACCTGTTATTGATGGTGTGTATATTTACGGTGTTGATGAAGGTCAACCAGCTGATGTTTCTGGTTTGTTACCTGGTGATGTTTTTATTTCAATCGATGATATTCAAATTGAGAATTATGAAATTTTAAACAATACATTTGCGAGTAAAAGTCCAGGAGATACTATTCACGTTACTGTAGCTAGAGGAAAAAATTGGGAAGAAACATTTTCAGCTTCAATAACTTTAACTGAATCTGAAGGACGCGCAATTATGGGAGTCAGTATAGGTGATTTATTAATTGAAGAACGCTTAGGTATTTATAAAACAGTCAATCTTGAAACACTTCCAATATACATGGTTCCTCCATCATTAGTTCCAGGTATTGTCCCTTTTTCTGATTCATTGATTCCCTTCTTTTCTCATCCCTTGGGATCAGAATGGCATGTTTATGCGAATGTGTTCTTCTGGATTTGGTTTGTAAACGTTAACGTTGCAGTATTTAATGCCTTGCCAATTTATCCATTTGATGGAGGAAGAATGTTTGATATTTCGTTAAAGAGTATTCTTAAACGAAAAATTAGCGAAAAGAATATATCAAAAATCACTTATGCAGTCACGATTGTCTTGGTTTGTGTATTAATTCTAATTGCGGTAATACCTTATCTTTTTTAACTGATTCAAACAATGGAACTGCTAATAATGAAGAAATCCATTAATTTAGTAATAATTATGGGTACGCAATATGAATTCTTATGTGGATACTACTAATATTTTATCTGATTATTCAACAAAAATAAGTGCCAATAATTTTTTTATTTTAATAAAAGATGTCCAAAAAAAATTAGCTACTGAAAACGGATCTTTTGGAACATTGAATGTAGTTGGTCGTCTTATTAAAGTACAACCAACAGGAGAAGCAATAATAGTAGGAGATTTACATGGAGACCTAAAAAGTCTTTTTAAGATATTAGAAGAAACCAAAATTATTAAGAAATGATACAGCAACATACGCGTTTTACTAATTTTTCTAGGGGATTATGGTGATAGAGGAAGCCAATCTGTCGAAATCTACTATGTTGTTCTGAAATTAAAATCCTTGTTTCCCAAACAAGTTATCTTGATGAGAGG
>JAEORM010000259.1 GCA_016840905.1 Candidatus Gerdarchaeota archaeon
ATTCAGAAGAACGATCGGACGATGAAGATGAAAGTGAAGTAATTTTTGAAGGTGCTCCCGTTGAACACTGCCCTAAGGATACCCCTCCCTGTTGTCTTCTCCAATCAGTTTATGATGGTAAAAGTAGTAAAGCTTTCCTTTATCTATTGGATGAGCATTCCAACAAGCTCTACGGGTGGTACGATAATACCAATCACAAACCTTACTGTTTATCTGATTTGAAAGAATCAGAATTGAAACAAATTACTCCAGTGAAGAATTTTTCCAAAATAACTGGTTATGAATCAATTAAACTACGAAACCTTCTCATTGACAAAGTAATTGATATGACAAAAATTTTGGTTACTGATCCCTTAGCTATTGCTGGTGGGTATGACAGTTTAAGAGACAAACTCCCTGCTGCTTGGGAAGCAAATATTCGGTACCATCAGAATTACCTTTATGATAGAGAGCTTTCACCAGGAATGCATTACCAAATAAAAGATGGTAATTTGATTCATGCTTTTCCTGAGCTTGATAAGAAAGTCGAACATGATGTCCTTGAATTATTCAAGGATTCTCCAAAAGAAGTTAAAGAACTTATTCCAAAATACCTTCCTTTATTGCTCACTAGAATACCTCATATCAAACGAGCTGCTATGGATATTGAAGTCTATACAAAAGATATGAGTCATATATCTGATCCAACAAAGGCTGAGGAAAAAGTTATCTCTGTTGCTTTTGCTGGGAATGATGGTTTTAAGAAAGTCCTTGTCCTAAAACGCGATGATGTTCCCTTAGGAACAAAACCACAACATCTTACAGATGATGTTGACTTTGTTTTTTACGATAATGAAGTTGATCTTTTACTCGAGACTTTCCGAATAATGCAAGAATATCCAATGATCATCACTTTCAATGGTGATAATTATGACTTGCCTTACTTGTATAATCGTGCTATGAGACTTAAAATCGATAAGAAAGAGAATCCAGTATTAGTTATTAGAGATACCTGTAAAATAAGGAATTCATTACATTTTGATGCCTATAGATTTTTCAATCAAGCAGCTATTAGAGTATATGCTTTTGGTGCAAAGTATAGTGAAAGCTCCCTTGATGCTATAAGTAGTGCTTTACTTGATAAAAATAAACTTGAACTGGATAAGGAAATTGGCTTTCTTGATTGCTATACCTTAGCTGAATATAATTTTTGGGACAGTAAAATAACCCTCGAATTGACATCTTTTAATGATGATGTTACTATTAGATTGATCATCCTTCTAATGCGTTTAACTGGAATGACATTTGAAGATATCACCCGCCAAGCAGTTTCAGGGTGGATCCGCAATTGGCTTTTTGCTGAGCATCGAAGTAGGCATTATCTTATTCCCAGACCTGAGGAGATTATAGGTTCTCGAGGGGATTCTACCACTGATGCAATGATCAAAGGAAAGAAGTACAAGGGAGCAATTGTTGTTAAACCCGACCCTGGTATTCATTTTGCTGTTACTGTACTGGACTTTGCCAGTTTGTATCCAAGTATCATTAAAACTTGGAATCTATCATATGAAACAATGAATTGCTCTCATCCTGAATGTAAAAACAAGAAAATGGTCCCTGATACTGAGCATTGGGTTTGTACTAAAAATAGAGGTTTAATGTCCATTTTAATCGGTTTTATCAGAGATATACGTGTCTCTTGGTTTAAACCCAAAACTAAGGATAAAACACTTGATAAGAATTTGAGGAATTTTTATGATGTTATTCAATCCGCCTTAAAAGTAGTTATTAATGCTTCTTATGGGGTTTTTGGAGCTTCTCATTTTCCGTTCTATTGTCCACCATTGGCAGAAGCCACTACAGCTATTGGTCGACAAGCAATTACCAAAACAATAGAGAAATGCAATCAAATGGGTGTCGATGTAATCTATGGTGATACAGATTCAGTATTTCTTAAGAATCCTACAAAAGAGCAAATTACTGAACTAATAAATTGGAGTGACGAGAATCTCCAAATAGATTTGGATGTTGATAAAACTTATCGTTATCTAGCTTTATCTGAGCGGAAGAAAAACTATCTTGGAGTGTATCAAGATGGTAGTGTTGATGTTAAAGGGCTTTTAGGTAAAAAAAGAAATACCCCTCCATTTTTAAGAGAACTTTTCAATGAAATTGTTACTATTTTAAGCAATGTTCAAGTTGAATCAGATATTGATTCAGCAAGAGGGAAAATAGAAGCCATTGTTAAGGATAGCTATACAAAATTGAAGAAAAAACAACTTTCTCTAGAAGAAGTAACTTTTAGAGTACAATTGAATAAAAACCTCGACCAATATGTAAAAACTACCCCTCAACACGTTAAAGCTGCAAGGATACTCAACGAACGAACAGGTAGAGAGTTAGGTTCTGGTGATTTAATATCATTTGTGAAAACCACCGGAGCTGAAAGTGTTATGCCTGTTGAATGTGCGGTTATCGATGAGATTGATGTTGAAAAATATCTTTCACAAATGGATTCAACTTTAACTCAAATCTTGGATCCAATTGGTGTGTCTTTTGACAAGATTATAGGTATTCGTTCTTTAGATGACTTTTTCTAAGATTTTATCTTAGAATAGCATCTTCATCTTTTTGTCTTTGTTGTTCTTTCAAATGTTTCTCTAATTCCCTAAAGGTTTTAGAGCTAACAATACGACCACTCTCATCTCTAAAATAAGGTATTGCTATGGCAATTAATTCTTCCAATTCTTTTTCACGACGAATTTTATTTATTTCTAGTAATCTACCGTATGTTTCAGGACTAAGAACAATAAGTTCAAGTTCTGGTATTTCGTCTGCATATTGTGTTGCTCGAGATAATGGTTTTATTTCAATTCGATTTTCAGAAACATCTATACTCCGTAAATATTCTTTAACATCTTCTACACGTTTTGTATAAGGGTAGATTAATTCTGGTATTTCTTTCCCTTTTTTAGCTAATTTATCAGTAGTGATTCCAATGAGTACTTTCTTTGTTAATTTAAAAGCTGTGCTTAAAAGTAATCTATGTCCACCATGTAATCGGTCAAATGTTCCACCAAGACAGCCATATTCAAATCGAAATGAATTGTTATCTATCAAATCTTTTCCTCGCAACGATTAATAATTTTAATAGTTGAAGCGATAAATCTTCGTTAATTGTTAATTAATACTCTTTTTAACTCTTTGTTAATTTCCCAAAGAAAAAAAGGAAAAAAATGGAAAAAAGAAGAAGCTAATAAGCTCGTCTTTTTGCAGATGCAGAACAGAACAAAACACCAAAGAATGCTACTAATCCTGAGATGAACGAAATTATAGTAGGCAAAACATCACGCAAATCTCCTAAAGGATTAGACACATCTAATGTCTTAGCATAAATATTTGCTCTCATTTGAGGGGAAACTGTCCACCAAATGACTAGTACAAGTAAAATACCTATAAGTGCTCCTGCAGTAACTAAAAATTCAGAGCTATTATATTTCCATCTTGAACGTGCTCCTGCAGCAAGTGCTATAGCACCTATCAATCCAATGAACCAGAAGAATAATAGGTAGTAATACTTAGCAAAATGTATTATTGTAATAATTTGTAAAGTGAGAGAACCACTAATTAAAATACCACCAATAATGGCTCCCGGTTTAATTCCTTTTAATTGTTTTCCAGCTCCTGCTGCAACAAATAATGGTGCAATTGCAACTAGGAATGCTGCTACAGTGGAAAGCCCTATGGCAATTAATGTTAACCACCATGGAGCTGTTGGATGAATTGCTAAAACATGATCTTCATAGATTGTTTTACCTTGGAAGAAGCAGAAATAAGCAGTAATAGCACCTATAGCTCCTAAACCTATTCCAGATATGGTAAAATACTCCATTTTATCAGTTTCAAATGAGACTCCCCCTAAATAATAGGTTACTCCGGCAATAAGTCCTGCCAACCAAATAAACAATAACCAATAATAGTTTGCAAGTTCAACTAAGGTAATAACTTGTGTTGCTATGGACAATGCTATAATTAATCCACCGATGATCGAACCTGGCTTTACCATTTCTATATAAGCTCCAATAATTACTAGTATATATTTACAGATAAATCAATGCTAAAAGGGTTTTCTTTCAACAATTTAAATGATAACTACCATTTATTTATTTGAACCACTTATCATCCCATGAACCTATCCATCCTAGTCCTAAACAATTAGGTCCCATATGAGTACCAAGAACAGGTCCTATGAGTATAGTTTCAACCATTTTTGGTACATGCTCCTTTTGTGCTAATATAAAATCTTTCAATTGATTAGCTTCTTCTGGCATTAATGAATGAATGATCATGATAGACTCTGTTTTGAGATTTTTCAAAATTTCTGGGATATGTTTTTTGATCATTTCAATACCATTCTCAAATCCCTTAACTTTTCCAATACTTTGAACAAGTCCATCTTCCACTGCTATAACAGGTCTGAAATTTGCCAAGTTAGCAATAACTTGTTTAGCAAAACTGATTCTTCCTCCCTTTCTTAGATAATCGAGTGATTTTACTACAGCAATTCCATGAGTGTGAGGAATAAGTTCATGTAATTTTGTAAGGATTTCTTCTTTTGTTGCACCAGTTTGTGCTAATTTGGCTGCTTCATAAACCAATAATCCTTCCATTATTGTAATCGTTTGAGAATCGATTACAGTGATATCATTATTTGGAAACATTTCTGCAACCTTTAAGGCTATATTGAAGCTCCCACTGACTTTACTTGAATGAGCAATAACGATAAGAGATTGATAGTCTTTGAGTGATTCTTCATAAGCTTTGAAGATATCTCCTTGTTTAGGAACTGCTGTTGTAGGAATTTCTTTTACTTTTAATAATTTCTCAAAAAATTCCTCAGCTGTGATATCAATATAGTTTCTGTAAGGCTTTTCTCGATCTTCTATCATTATTTGTGTTGGTAAAATACCGATATTTAGATCCTTTACCCATGAGGGTGGTAGATCTATTGTAGCATCAGCTAAGATTCTAACATTTTGTTTTGCCATTATATTGACTCTCCATAATTCAGATTATACAATTATCTTTCGATATAAATTTTAAATACTTATTGCCTTTTCAATACCAAATTTATTTAAAATTATTTAAAATGAAAATGTATCATTTAGAAACATTATTTTATCCTTATTTAATAATATTAATTAGATTAATCAACCTACACTCTTGCATTAAGAAAGCTTTTTTTTAATGAAGGCTGTGTAAATAATTAATAGTAATACTAATAAAAGCTTATCAACAAAAAATATTGTTAGGAGAAAAAAACATGTTTGGTAAATTTGTTCGATGGTTGGGTGGCGGAAAAAGCACCCGCGACTATATTATTGATCTTAAAATGGTTAACAAACGTTTAGAACGTTCAGCAAAGAAATTAGAGACAGATGAAGCAAAAATCGCTCGAAAGACCCGAGAAGCTATGCGCAAGGGTTTAATGGATCAAGCAAGACTATATGCTTCCAATGTTGCCCGAAACCGAAAATGGGTTTACAGTTATACAAAACTAACTACTCGTATAGAAGGAATTATCTTTAGACTTGAACAAGCAGATTCAGTCCAACAATTAGCAGGAGAATTAAAAGGTATGGCAGGAGCTTTGCGTGAAGTAAATGCTAGCTTAAATGCACCAGAAATTTCTGCATTGATCGAAGATTTAGAGCATTCCTTTGAAGGCATCGAAATGACAACTGATATGATGGATGAAGATTTTGAAAGTATGATGTCTTTGGATGTAGATGAAACTGAAGTCGATAAGATTATGGGTGAACTAGGTACAGAAATTGGTTTAGGAGCTGAAACAGGACTTCCAACACCTGATATTCGCTCAAGTGAATTAGCAAAAGAAATAGAAGAACTTCGTAAAGAACGAGAAACCTAGCTGTTTGCTCATTTATCTGTTCAGCTAGTTCTAGCTGAACACTATCTATTTTTTCAGATTACCTCAGCACAAATATTTTTGAATTATGATTTTTATATTTTAAAAGGAATAGAAAATTTATCCGCAAAATGGTGAATTGCATGTCTTATGGTGAAGATGAAGAAACAAAAATTCTCATAGCAGGTTTACCTGGCTCAGGTCTAAGAACAATAAAAGCTGTTGTAGTAGATAATTTACCTCCCAAAGAACTCAAGGAAATTGTCCAAAAATTAGAGATCGGTAATACTTTAAGAGACATGCTTCAGCGAAGAACCCTTGTAATTCGATGTGGCGGAGATAAATCAATTCAAGATATTCTTTCTCGAGAGAATGATTCCATTTATGAAAATGTAGAAGCACTACTTTTTGTACTTGATATAAATGATCAATCAACTTTTTCGATAGCAAAATATTGGTTTGATGCTTTAGTGAAACATTTACATAAATTTAGCAAGGATGCGAGGATTTACCTCTTATTAAATAAGATCGATCTTTTATCAAATAAACCAAATATCGCTGATTATATTAAAGCTACTAAATCATTGTTTATAACAGATGGTTTAGATATTTACATACACGAAACAAATATTTATGATGCTTCAATTTTTTATGCTTTCAAAGATGCTTTACGAAAGGAGCTAGATAATCAAATCTCTGTAAAGCAATATTTAAGTAGAGTAATAAAAGGTTCATCATTTGAAGGTTTAGCTGTTTATTCGAAAGATGGTTTACCAATCTATGATGCTGGCACCTTAACACCAGTAATAGAAATAGCTGCCAATGTGATGCTAAGTACTGTTAGTAGAATTTCAAGTGAGTTAGATCAAGATGATGAAGTTAGTTCAACAATATTACAAATGAAAAAGAATACTTTCATGATCTTCAAAGCTATCGATAA
>JAEORM010000260.1 GCA_016840905.1 Candidatus Gerdarchaeota archaeon
GGTTATACAAACATATTGTTAAGGAAGAATTAATTCCAGTTTCTGCTACAACAGCTGAAGTAGCAAAAGTTGTTGAAAACACTTATCGCGATGTACAAATAGCTTTTGCTAATGAAGTTGCTTTAGCTTGTGAATCACTAAATGTTAATTTTAATGATGTTAGAAAATGTGTTAATAGTTTGCCCATCAATTCAAATGCGTAGAGGGAGTTACATCTTCCTGGGTCGGGAGGCGGAGGACATTGTCTTCCAAAAGATCCTTGGTTATTAAAGTATGGTGTAGAAACCTATGGTAGCTCAAAAGTTCCTTTTGATGTCATTGTTAAAGCAAGAATGCGAAATGATTTAATGCCAACCCACATGTTAGAGCTTTCAGAGAAAGCAGCAAAAGAATTACAACTTGATATTACTTCTTTAAAAATAGCAATATTAGGTGCTTCATTTATTGAAAATTCAGAAGATACTCGAAATTCACCAACAGAAAGTTTTGTCAAATTATTAGAAGAAAAAGGAATACAATGGGTAATACATGATCCTTTTGTTCGACCTCAGGAATTTCCTTATCCAGTTTCTAAGAATCTTGAAGAAGTTGTCCAAGGAACAGATATTTTGATAGTTTTTGTTAAACATAAAGAATATCACTCCATCACACCTCAGTGGCTTAAGGAAAAAATGAATCATTTAATAATTATTGATGGTCGTGATATCTTTAATCTCACTGAATTCCGTGAAAATGGTTTTGTTGCCTATGGAATAGGAAAACCTTTGAAATAAATTCCTATTTCTCTTTTTTCTTGTAGAAATTTAAAAATCTGAAACAGAAGGTTCTATTTAATTAAGAAAATATACTGCTATCCTTTAGTATAAGCTAAAATATACTAAAATTATAAAAACAACCCCTTTTATTATTTACAACGAGGTGTGCTACATGTCCGAAGATACTGATATGTGTGAAATTATTAATGAGATGAAAGTTACAATTACTACCTCAAATAAACGAGGAAGCGGTACCGACGATCCTATTAAATTATATATTGGTGATTATACTTGGGATTTAGATCATCCTTTCTGTGATGATTTTGAAAAAGGCCGCACAGACGTATTCAATTTGGATATTCCCAAAGGATTCACTTCTGATTGGTTCCAGTATTTTTGCTTAAAGAAAGAAAGAAGTATACACAGCGACAATTGGATACTGAGTAGAGTTATAGTGGAAATCAATAATAGAGTTATTTATGATACTGGTGAGATAGAATATAACTTTCATGGAAATATAAGTACCTGGTGTGCTCGTGATTTCTTTTATGGAAAATGTCGTGGTAATGTTAGTCCTGATTTTAATGTAAAACATTAAAGGACTTCCACTTTTTCTTTGTATACACGTTTCTATATAGTGACAATAGAATTATTGTCAAACCTATCAAAGGATTGTTATTTTTAAATGTACTATATAATAGTAGGGAGAGTTATTTACTCGAAAAATCAGTAGAAAAGTTTATATAAGTAGAGAGACAGATATACTACTACGGTAGTCCTACTCTCCTACCGAGAAGGAGAGTAAAAAGCACTCCTTGTATAAGTACTGAAAATTTAAACGGTGTCAAAGAATTGTTGAATAAAAGTGTCGCGAAGGAAGAGCAAGATGATTCAGAAAATATTTGTAAAATCTGTGGATCTGATGCCCTTATTAATGATGAATCTCGTGGAGAGAGAATCTGTACAAATTGTGGTGCAGTACAAGATATTATAATAAGTTCAGGACCAGAATGGAGAGCATTCACTAAAAGCGAACAGGATGCTCGCGAAAGGGTTGGAGCTCCTACCTCAAATCTGAAAATAGATAAAGGATTACCAACTCAAATTGGTACTGGATATAAAGATATTTCTGGAAAGAATCTTAGCCCATCAACTATTGCTCGTATGAATAGGTTAAGATGGTTAAATAGACGAACTGGTCGATCAGAAGCTCGAAATCTTAGAGATGCTATTTTCGAGTTAAAGCGGGTTGCTAGTCAATTAGGTATTTCTGAAGATATCACTGAGACAGCAGCTATCTATTATCGACGAGCTTTAAAAGCTAAATTAATTCGTGGTAGAAGTATTGATTCAATGACCGCTTCTGCTATCTATATTGCTTGTAGAACTCATAATGTTCCCAAAACATTGAAAGATATTTGTACTACAGGTAAAGTTGATAAAAAAGAGCTAGCAAGATGCGTTAGAGTTTATATTGTTGAATTAAATATTAAACCCACACCAATTGATCCAGCACAATTAGTATCAAGATTAGGAACTGAATTAAACTTAACAATGCACACACAAAATCGTGCAATTGAAATCTTAAAAACTGTCAGAGAATGCAAATTGGATGTTGGTAAAAACCCCATGTCAATAGCTGCTGCAGTTTTGTATGTCGCTGGTATACAAACTGGCGAAAGACGAACTCAACAGCAAGTTGCTGAAGCAGCAAAAACAACACCAGTAACGCTAAGAAACCGATTCAAAGAATTGGTTGCTGCGTTAGAAATTGGTAAAGTTACGGTTAAGCGAGGGGCTGCTGCGACACCAGTATATGTTAGAGATCCATATAAATTCTAAATGGATTTTTAACCCCTTTTGTCTTCTCTAGACAAAGCTAACAATGATGGGGTGATAATCACCCACCCCATCAACATCTCCTTTTTTTGTAAAAATGAATAACAACATTGGTAAGTTTTTAAATTTTATATGCTATGAATTCTTGAGAGTAAAGGTAATAGAAAAGAATAAAAGTTACCAGAACTTTCTCGATACTAATAGATTAAGCTAGTAGGTAATGAATATGTCACTCTGGGCAGAAAAATATCGACCTCATTTTCTAAAAGATATCATAAATCAACAAGAAATTAAAAGCCGACTTGAAGGTTTCATCAAAGCTGGTACCATGCCTCATTTATTATTTGCAGGTCCTCCAGGAACTGGTAAAACAACAACTGCATTAGTTTTAATTAACGAAATTTTAGGTAATTTTGATGTTTTTGGACGTAAAGAGGATCAAATACAAACAAATGTTCCTTATTTAGAATTAAATGCATCAGATGAACGTGGTATCAATGTTGTTCGTGAACGCATCAAGAATTTTGCTCATTTGATGGCTATTAACGCTCCATTTAGGGTAATAATTCTAGATGAAGCTGATTCAATGACTTCTGATGCTCAACATGCTTTACGTAGAACCATGGAAAAATACAGTGCTACTTGCCGTTTTATCCTAATTTGTAATTATAGCTCGAAAATCATTGAACCAATCCAATCACGTTGTGCTGTTTTCCGTTTTACTCCTTTAAGTGAAAAAGATACTAAAAAATATCTACAACAAATTATTCAGAAAGAAAACATTTCAGTTACCCCTGATGGTTTGGAAGCGATTATCTATGTTTCGGAAGGTGATCTACGTCGTGCAACCAATATATTGCAATCATCAGCCATTATTGGCAAAGAAATCACTGAAGAAGAAGTGTTCAAAGCGACTGGGAAAGCACAGCCACAAGAGATCCGTAAAATGATCAAATTTGCTACTACTGGTGAATTCAAAGAATCACGGAAATTGCTCCTTGAGTTACTTATTAAACAAGGACTTGCTGCTCAAGATATCATTAAACAAATTCATCGTGAAGCTATTCAAATGACTGATATAGATGACAAAACAAAAGTAGAAATAATAAAAATGATAGGTGAAATCGATTTTAGATTAACTGAAGGGTCAAATCCTGAGATTCAACTATCTGCTTTGTTAGCACATTTAATCGGTTTAAATCTTAAACCTTTAGAATGATTAACAAAGAATTTCTTCTTTTTTAGTTAAATCTATCACCGAATTTATTTCACTATAGTTTGATGGTTAGGTTCCTTCTTTGAATCCTGTAAGATATTCTTTTTGTTCGGAAGTCAAGGGTTGTAATTGGATATTATGAGATTCGAGAGCCATTCTAGCCACGTAATCATCTAACTCTGGTGGAATATTTATCACTTTTATTGGTAAATTATCTTTATTTTTAGCAATATATTCTAAAGCTAAAGCTTGTATTGCAAAAGAACCATCCATAATCTCGAGAGGATGCCCTTGCCCCGCTGGACGTGCAAGATTTACCAATCGACCTTTTGACAAGAGATATATTCTTCTTCCATCTTTGAGTAAATACTCATCACAATTAGGATTCATCTCAGTGATTTTCTGACTTATTTTTGTTAAACCTTGGATATCTATTTCAAGGTCAAAATGGCCTGAATTAGCTAATACTGCACCATCTTTCATTTTAGTTATATGTTTTACATCTATTACTTTTTTATCACCTGTTGCTGTAATGAAGACATCACCTATTTGAGCAGCTTGATCCATATTCAAGACTTCAAATCCTTCGTATAATGCTTCCAAACCCTTATGCCAACCTGATGGTTCTGTTTCTTCAGCATAAGGCATTCGATCGCCTGCCTCTACGATAATTGTTCTAGCACCCATTCCACGAGCACGAATAGCTAATCCTCTACCACACCAACCATAGCCAATAACAACAACATTCTTTCCTGCTAACAATTTATTTGTAATTGTCATTATCGCATTTAAAGCAGATTGCCCAGTGCCAAATCTATTATCAAAAAGATGTTTTGAATATGCACCGTTTGCGTTCATTATTGGAAATTTTAGTGCTCCTTCTTTTTCCATTGCTTTAAGTCGGATTATACCTGTGGTAGTTTCTTCACTTGCGCCAATGATATTTTTAAGCAATTCAGGTCGTTTAAAATGTATGATATTAATTAAATCAGCACCATCATCAATCAATAAATTTGGTTCTGAATCTAATACACTATTAAGATTTGAATAATATTCATCATTATTTTGATTTGCCCAAGCAAACACTTCAATTCCATCGAATCCTGTCAATGCAGCAGCTACTCTATCATCTGTTGTTAATGGATTACAACTTGCAACACGAACGGTTGCTCCACCAGCTCGTAATGTTCGTATTAATTGACCGGTTTTTTTCTCAAGATGTAGAGCTACACTTACTTTCAAACCTTTCAAAGGTTGTTCTTTTTCGAAGCGATTCTTAATAGATTTTAAAATAGGCATGTTTTTCTCAGCCCATTCTAATTCTTTCAAACCTTCATCTGCTAAGTTCAGATCTTTTACTTTGTTCATTTTTCCTCATATATCTGGAAGAATTCTACTTATTAAAAGGATTCTTAGAAAATGAATTTATAAAAAAGAATAAGTTGTGATGAAAGGTTGCCTCTAAACCTTTCATCAAGTACCACCGCTCACACGGGCCTCCACTATGAGGGTTAACTTCCTTGACCTTCGTATTTTGACCAGACTTCTTCTCTTAGTAAATCGCGAATTGCTACCCTGATGATTTCACTTTTGTTTGGGTATTTCTTTTGCTTAATTAGTTCTTCAAGTCCTTCCAAATATCCTTCTGGCACATGTACTGTTAATAATCTCATCATTTTTTTTACACCTCGGCTTGAGATAACCTTGTTCTGGTCTCTCTATTTTGAACCAATGACATTATTGACCCTCTGAGACCGTATATATTCCGTAGGAAATCTCTAGATATAGATTATTGTACTATCTTTATTAAAAAGGAAGTAATCATAGGGTAGTACCCGGGTATTACCTTTGATTTGTGGTTATGTAGCTATTCAATCCTGAAAATACTCTTCTAACTTGTTTATTAGCGCTTCTTCATCTTTTGAAATGACTCCATCTTCAAGCGCTAATTGTTTTACACTCATAAGTAATTTATCTTTAAAACAATTCTTGGTTAATGCTTCAGATAATCCTCCCTCTTCTTCTATACATCTAGCTACTTCTTTCTCAAACGATCTTATATCAACTTCTATTTGAGATAATATTAATGATTCTTCAGGAGAAATAATTCCATCATCCATTGCTTGTTTTACAATAGTTTCCAATAAACTACTCATAAATGGTTTGAAGTTTTCTTTGAAGGCCATAAGGGGAACCTCTGAAATACTAATTATTCTTTGTCTTTTTTATCTATTAAATTATACCCTTTGATTTGTTTTTTAGTAAAGAAAATGAAAGAAAAAGAAGTCTAATGTTTATAGGCTATGGCTTCTATTTCAACACCAACATCCAAAGGTAAACGGGCAACTTCAACTGCAGCACGAGCTGGTGGGTTTTCCTTAAAGAATTCTTTGTATTTTTCATTCATTTCACTAAAGGTATTCATATCTTTTAGAAAAACAGTACATTTTACTACATCGACAAGAGTTACTCCTGCTGCTTCTAATACTGCTCGGATATTTTTCAAACATCGCTCCGTTTGATCTGTAATTGAACCTTTTACCAGTTGACCTGTTTGGGGATCAAATGGAATTTGACCTGAAACAAAAACAAAATTACCAGCAATTATCCCTTGGGAGTATGGTCCCACAGCTTTTGGTGCCTTTTCTGTATTAATAACTTTTTTATCACTCAATTTGATTCAACACCTAATTTTAAATTAAGGAATTATTAAATTTAATTTTCCTTGTCTGTACCTATATTTATTTCTTCTTAGAAAAGATTCACTTTAAATAGGTGTGTACTACTTAATCATTTAGATGAATATTTACTCAATTTGAGTATACTCTTCTTATATTGAGGAGATTCTTTATGATAGAATGGTTGATGTATGTATTAATTGGTTTAGGTGTTCTATTATTCTTCATAATAATTGCTTTTTTAATGGGAATAAAGGTTGTATTAGAATATGAACGCTTAGTTGTGTTTCGATTAGGAAGATATAAACGAACAAGGGGTCCTGGTTTAGTTTATATTATACCTGTTCTTGAATCGTTTAAGAAGGTAGATCTTCGAATAATAACTCAGGATATACCACGTCAAGAAGTCATGACTAGAGATAATATCCCTGTACTTGCTAATACAGTGGTTTATTTCAAAGTTGAACGTCCTGAAGATGCGGTAATAAAAATTGAGAATTATGTTTACGCTGTTGGACAATATACACAGGCAGCATTACGAGATACGATTGGTACCATGGAGTTGGATCAAGTTCTCTCTGAACGCGAGCAAATAGCATTGGAAATTCGAGAAATTGTTGATAAAGAAACAAGTGATTGGGGTATTGATGTACAATCAATAAAAATCCAAGAAATTGAATTACCTGCTGAAATGAAACGTGCGTTTGCTATGCAAGCTGAAGCTGAACGTGAAAAGCGTGCTATTATAATTAAATCTGAAGGTGAGCAAATTGCAGCAAAGAAATTTGCTGATGCGGCAAGTGAATTAGGACGTGTTCCAGGTGGTTTACAACTTAGAACTTTACAAACAATTCGTGATATAGCTCAAGATCCTAGTGAAAAAATAGTTATTTTCATGCCCAATGACGTTACAAGTGTAGCTTCAGAAATCATTAAACGTTCAGATAAAAAATAAAAGAGGTTATCTAATTGAAATTACAACGCAATGAGCGATATGTCCAATTTGCGTTTAATGGATCGATAAATCAAGTGAAAAAAATTCTCCCTCAAATAATGTATGATAAAAGAATCTTCATTGAAGCTGGAACACCATACATTAAACAATATGGCACTGCAGGGATAAGTTTCATTCGACAACATTGGCGAGGGGTAATTGTTGCTGATCTCAAGGTTACCGATGGAGCTATTAGTGAAATACAATTTGCAATAGGAGCAGGTGCTAACGCTGTTACAGCGATGGGATCAGCACCTGTTGAAACACTAGATTTTTTCAATCAATATTGTGCAAAAATAGGAATTTATTCAATGATCGATATGCTAGGTGTTACAAATCCTATGAGGAAAATGCAACCATTAAAATATAAACCTGATTTTGTAGTAATTCACAAAGGTCGAGATGAAGAAACGAATGTACGTAGCATCATAAGGTACAAAGATATATCAAAGATTAGATCAAAATATGAATCGTTTATTTCAGTTGCTGGCGGTTTGGATCAAACTAATGTTCGAAGAGCTTTCTTTAATGGTGCAGATGTTGCAATCCTAAATATCACAAGTACTAATGACCCTAACAATGGATTACCAGATTCAGCAGATTTTAGGCAATTAGTAAATATAATCCTTCGAGAGGTCGGACAATAGCTAATTCAGGCTATTGCCTATCTTCTTTTTTTTTACAAAAAAATTTTGATTGAAAATAAAATGGTGACCGAGCGGGGATTCGAACCCCGGACCACTACCACCCCAAGGTAGTATCATACCAATCTAGACTACCCGGCCAGTTTTCATTTGTGTTTTGTTTTTCTATTGCATTAAAAGGTTTTTCTCATTTTTGTGTTCTATTGATTTTTATAATCTATGGATTTCTAATATTATATAGATATTCCTTGGTATTTTTAGATACTTGTTCTATAGTGTGTATAATTATTTGAATTTCAGTGGTTTAAAAGGATACTTTAGAAGAGTAATAATAAAGGAGCACAATCTCTTGAGTATACTTAAAACTGACAAAACAATATCACCTTCAAGTAAATTTACAGATCAAGATGTGGCAAAAAAAGATGAAAATAATTGTCTAATTTGCCGTATTATGCGGATCCAACATGAACGTTCTGACATGATTCGTTGGTTACTATCAACTGAAAAATCTGATAGTGAAAAAATAAGAATTGCCACTTTACTTACAGGCATTAAAATTGATCAAGAGGTTTTGGATTGTTTGTATGATGACTCAGTAAAAAATTTCATTTTATCAGAGTAATTCAACCACTACTCCAAATTTGTATTAGAAGGTCTTTCTCTTCGATTCTTTCTTGAGGGGATAATGATTAATGCAAAGGGAAGAATAATCAATGCAATAATACCAAAAAGAGTTAGTAATAAAGCCCAATTTGGAAAGTTAATTTCTCCAGTAAAATGAAGTATGATCAAAAAATCGCCTAAAGGAAATATACCATCTAAGAAAAAGAGGGTATTATTATTAATTTGTGAAGGCGTCCATAACTGAAGTGGTTCTTTTAAGAAAGGATTCAAATCGAAATTACTAATATTTATCTCCCAGCTATAGAGTGGTATTAAATTAGCCAACAATACATCAAATCGAATATTGTAAAGATCAAGTAAAAGCTCATCAATATTGAATTGGAATTCTTCTAAAGTTATAGGATAGAATTCTTCGACATCTTCAGGTATTTCTATAGGAATAATAACCCTATCATTATCTTGAATCCAATCTAAAGTATAAAAATTCGCAGAATTATTTATTTCAGCAGTAATTATGGAACTACCTGTGACATTGAAAGTAGGCACCATTACAAGTGAAAGAGAATTATTAAGAATAATTTGTGACCAAAGAGTTACTGGATAAACGACATCCTTCATAGTGATATTTTCACCAATGAAAGTATGAAAAGCATTTAATTTTATTTGTTCAGGGATTCCAATCTCTTCCAATGAAAACAATTCTGATGAACCTAATGGAGTGTTAAATTTAATTGTACCTTCGAAATGACCCCAAAA
>JAEORM010000261.1 GCA_016840905.1 Candidatus Gerdarchaeota archaeon
ACCCATGATGGTGTAAACTATTTAGGGCCACAAAAATGGAATCCAATGCTATTTCTAGGAAATCCGAATTTCAAACTTATTGATAATGTTGACAATTCATTTCTTTTTGCTTATTCACCTTATGATAAATATACAGTTTTTCTTGATGAATTTGAAACAAATGAACCAGAATACAATGGGTGGATTATTAATTCTTCTTTGAGTGAATTGGGTCATTCAAGAATTTCAATTTCATCAAACCCTGCATACACATTAAATGGAATCCAAAGTTTAATGATGGCGACCAAAAGTAATCCAAACTCTAGCTCAGCCATTTGGGTTTATCGAATGATGTATGTACCTAAACACGAAGAAAGCGTGATAACGAATATTTACATAAACTCTACAGCAGATTTTGAAAATTGGGATGGATTTACCCTAATAATCTCAAATGAAGATTGGACCCAACAATTATTCATTTCATCATGGGATAGATCGGAGGCTACAAAGTTATTTATTGAACCCGGTTATTATTCCGTTGATCTTTCATCAATGTGGCATAACAAGTATAATGAAGATTTACCAAATAGATTTTTTTTCCAACTGGAAACGTATGATAATAATAGTCTAGAAAATATCTTTTTCATCGATTCAATTAGAATTAAAATAGGAGACAACTAAAGTTGAAAAAGAATCCGAACAGAGAAATTATTTTAAGAAGTCTATTTTCTAAAATAAAATCTGTTTCTAGTCAAATAAGATTATCTGAGTTTTAGCTTCACTAAAATAAGTGATCATAATAAATCAAATAAGGATTAATAGGTGTTCTTAATGTTAGAAAATTCAATTTGGTGATAAGAATACATCCCAATTTATCTAGAATGAAGGACTTCTGGAATAATACTGCAAAAAAGTTTGGAGAAGAAAATGGATATAGACCAGTGCTTCTTCCAACTTCGAAAGGTTTGGTAAATTGGTATGTGGATTTTGTTCAGAAAACTGCTTTGGAGCAATTTATTCAAAAACTATCGAAAAAAACTGTACTTGATTTAGGATGTGGTGTAGGACGATGGAGTGTTAGACTTGCAACTAGAAATACGTATGTTATTGGAATTGATTTATCTAGAGAAATGATTAAACTTGCCAAAAAACAAGTAACCAAAAAGAAAATCCAAAATATTGATTTTATTGTTGCTAGCGCTCAAAACCTCCCTTTTGCCTTAGAAAGTTTTGATGTGATGTTAAGTGTTACAGTTCTCCAACATATTGTAGACAGTAGGGATTTCAACGCTGCTGTTAACGATTTAATTAGAACACTGAAACCCAAAGGGCAAATAATTGTTTTAGAATTTATTAATAACCGAGCTGATTCTTTTAGTCCTCAATTTCCAACAATTTCCCATAACTACGAAGAAGCTTTTAAAATTGATGAAAAATTGAAATTAGCAGAGACTCGAGGAGTTGACTTGTCTCTATTTATAAGACCGTTAAATAGCATAATTCAGAAATATGGAAGATATCGAGATCAACTTGAAGGACAATCTACATCTACTACATACATTATTATGACTCAATTTTTTTATTTCTTTACAAGTTTAGCTTGTTTATTTTCGTTACCCTTTGATCTTGCTTTTAGAGATGTTTTTTTAAAATACAGTGAACACAAAATTAAGGTGTTTAAACGATAATCTAAAATCTAATTAAAAAAATCAAAAAAACACAAAAAATTAAGAATTGTGGCTTTTTAGCCACTTATTGGAGTTGTATACTCCACTCTACTAGTTGAGCTACATCTATTATACTATTGTTGTAGGTTCCACCGGTTATGATTTCTTGTGTTAAATCGTTGTCAACGTCTGTTACTGAGACACAGTTTATTACTGTATCATCCGTCCAATACCAGTTTGTAACGTATTCTGCAGAAAGCCCTGTTCCATCCCATGCAACCAATTGTGCTCTCTGAACACCATCAGTGTAATAGCCACCTGTTAATATCTCAAGGTCAACGTCGTTATCAATATTGCCAACTGCAACTGAATTAATTGCTG
>JAEORM010000262.1 GCA_016840905.1 Candidatus Gerdarchaeota archaeon
AGATGTTCAATATCCTGGTCCTTTTGGATTCCATTCGGGTCGTTTATTAAAAGAATTCATTACTGAATCAGGAATTGCTGAAGTGTATATTGTTACAAAAGAAAGATTCCAAGATGAGGCACCAATATCCAAAACAAAAGTAATTAAGATAGATCTTAATAAAGGAAAAGAAAGTGAGCAAGTAAAAAGTTAATGAAATTTTTTTTTCAGTAAAATTCAATCATTTTTTAATTTCTTTTTAATTTCATTTAAATTTTCTTTTACTTCATCAAAACCAGGATCTAAATTTAATGCTTTCTCAAAATCTAGCAAGGCTTTTTCTAAATTACCTTTTTCTTTCCATGCTAGTCCACGATTATTATAGATAATTGGATCTTTGGGATCAAATTCTAAAGCTAAGGTATGATCAGCTATTGCTTTATCTAAATCACCTTTGCCCTTCCAAGCAAGACCTCGAAAATCATAGGCTACTCCTCTATCAGGTCTTAATTCAATGGATTTGTTGAGATCAATAATGGCATTTTCATAATCTCCAAGGTAAAAATATACTAATCCACGGTTATTTATTGCATCAACAAAACCTGGAGCATAAAGTAATGATTTATTATAATCCTCTATTGCCAGTTGCAAATATTTGATGTAACCTTTTGAATCTCCTTTATCTTCCAATTCAACTCCCAGGTCTTCAAAGACAATTGCTCGATTATAATAGACACTTGAATATTCTTCTCGAAGTGCAATTGCTTCAGATAGATCATTTAACGCCTTTTCAAGTTCATCTTCTATGGAATAACAGTATCCTCTTCGAGCATATGCTAGAGCTAAAACTTGACCCTGTTCTATAATTTCATCATAAATTTTTATTGCTTCTTTGTATGCTCCTCTTTTTTCTAAAATTAAACCTTTGAAAATAGGATGATCATATGGTTTATTGATAATTTGGTGATCCAAATCTACTGCATCTGCTAAAGAATCCCAAGCTTTGTGAAAATCTTGTTGCTCAAAATAAATTTGTCCCAAGTAATAATGAGCATCAGCAAAATCTGGAACAATTTCGATTATTTTTAGAAAATCATTTAATGCTTCAGGATACTTTCTCAGCGCAAGGAAAGTAATACCTCGATTTAGATGAGCTTGATAGAAGTTACTATCTAACTCAATTGCTTTAGAAAAATCCTTTATCGCTTCTTCTAAATTCATTAAATCGTTCCAAACCATCCCACGATTATTATAAGGTAATACAAAATCATTTTTTAGCTCGATTGCTTTATTATAATCATCTTTAGCTTTCTCAAATTCCCCTAATTTTCTCCAAGTTAAACCTCTTTCATTGTAAGTTTCTTCACTTTTTGGATTTATTGTCAAAGCTCTTGTATAATCTTGAATTGCCTCTTCATATCTTCTAAGACTGAATAATGCATAAGCTCGATTAAAATAAGCATCAAAGTTCTCATTGTCTAAAGTTATTGCTTTTGTAAAAAATGTTATAGCTTCATTAAAATCTCCAGTATCTAATAATTCATTACCTTTAACAATTAATTCATTTACTTCTTTAGACAATTTCAACACCAATTAAATTATTTGTAAATTTATTTGACCATCATTATTTAAGAATTTATTAGTTTAGAAAAAACTATTCAAAAAAAACATTTAATCTCATCATTTTTCTTTATGATATATTAAAATAGTATTAGAAATAAATTCAGTACAATAACAGAAGTCTAATTAAAAGCTAACAATTCTCAAGTTTGGGTAAGAGATGGCGAGACATGGAAATGATAAGGATTTAACAAAAAATAAAATCATTAGTATAATTGGTATTGTTTTATTAGGTCCCCTAGTTTTCTTGTTAATCTATATCTATGATCATAATCTAATTCTATTTATTGTCTTATTTAGTACCCTTTGTTTGATTTTAGGTACCATTTTCATTAGATTTATTATTTTGATGAGTAAAAAAAGAAAAAGAGCAAAGATTGCCCGTGAATCAAGATTGTTTTTACAAAATCAACGGGAAGAAAACGAACTCACAAGAGAATTTATTTTTAGTGAAAATGACAGACTAACTTTAAGCCAACAAAATCTTCTGCATGAAAGAGTCTCTGTAAAATTAGAACCCTATACTTATCATGGAGAGATTCAAAACAAATTATGCAAGATAACAAGAAACGCCTTTAAGAAAGATGATGAAATTATCCAATGTCCTGAGTGTCTTTCTTTATATCATAAAAAATATCTAATTGAATGGTTGCTAAGAAAAAATGTTTGCCCTGTCTGTGGTAAAAAGCCCTTTAAATTATAAAAGACCTACCTTATACTATAAAAATTAAAGAAGTTTTCTTTGTATAAGAACTTAGAAAAATCTTACCAGTGACTATAGATGCCTACTAAATACGAGAAAAAGAAAAGATATGGTTGGCTAATTGCTCTAATAGTTTCTACGATAGTAATCAGTCTTGTTTTTCTTTTAATATGGATTTATAAATACCGATCCTTAGCTTTTATTATTATCTTTGCTGGATTGAATCTTTTTGGAATGGCTGCTTTATTTCTATTATTCATTCAAATAGATCGTGCAAGGAAAGAGAGAATGTTGAGAGATTATGCGGCAATGGACGATAAGAAAGAAACCAAAGTAATAGATCTCTCAATAAAAGATCAAACAGAAGATCAAACACTAGAACTATCTGAAGATCAAAAAATACTAGAAATGAAAAGAGCAATTCAGGAAAAAATATCCGAATTGAAATATTCAGGTGAAAAGAAAGGTAAGAAATGTCAAATAACACAAGAAGAATTCAAAGAAAATGATGAAGTTATCCGTTGTCTTATTTGTGGTTCTTTATTTTTACTTGATAATCTAGTGGATTGGTTATTAGATCATGATACTTGTCCAAGCTGCAAAAGAAGTATTATAGAAAAAGAAAGCTAAATAAACATTAGCTTGAAGAAAAAGAGAGGAAGAATAGACTTATTCTTTGTTTTCCCCTAGAATTTGATGAGCTTTCTTTAAACTTTCAACAATAGGAATTCCTTGAGGACATTTATCCTCACATTCATAGCATTCTATACAAGCGGTTGCATTCTTACCAGGAGATATAGGTGAATTGCCTATCCAGCCATAGTATTCCTTTGCTTTATCCCAACCATAAACTTGCCAATGGATTAATTGTTTTAGTATTTGAGTAATATTAACCTCTTGTTCACAAGGCATGCAATAACCACACTGAGTACAAATCAAATCTGAAAGTTTTCTATAAGTTTGACCAATTTTCTCAACACGTGCTTTTTCATCTTCGGTAAGTGATATATCCTTGGCTGATGCTAAAGCAAGATTTTCTGCTACCATCTCTTCTGTGTTCATTCCTGAAAGTGAAACTGAAACATTTGGATTGCTCCAAACGAATTTAAACGCTAAATCAGTGAATGTTTCTTTACCAGGTGATAAACAATCAACTAATTCTTTTGGTGGCTCTAAGGCTAATCGTCCACCAGCTACAGGACCCATTATTACTACACCTATTCCCTTTTTTCCTGCGTGATTTATTGCTTCTGTATAGTTTTCATCCAATATATTTCGTTGTAGAAGTATCGATTCAAATTCATTGGTATCAAGAAGTTCAATAACATTTTCATTTTTATCATGTGAGGAAAAACCAAGATGCTTAATTTTTCCTTCTTTCTTAGCTTGTTTAGCTTTCTCAAGAAGATCAAATTTCAAAACTTTTTCTTCAAATGTTTCTTTTTTTAATCCATGAAATAAATATACATCAATGGTTTTTACTTGTAATCTTTCTAATTCTTCATTTAGGAATTTATCGAAATCTTCTGGTGTGTTTATCATACGAAGAGGACTTTTGGTTTGAATTGTAACCTTTTCGCGATAACCTTCTTTAAGTGCCTTTCCAACAAGTACTTCACTTTGTTGTCTGTGATAGACATAAGCTGAATCAATATAATTTATTCCCCCATCGATTCCTTGTCTAATTATTTTAATGGCTAATTCTTCATCTATCACTGATGGATCCTTTGGATCTAATGTTGGTAGTCGCATTGCACCAAATCCGAGGATGGATGTTTTTATTCCAGTTTTACCTAAAATACGATATTGCATTTTTTCTTTCACCTATTAATGCTACTTTAGTCTTTTAACTTTTATAATTTCTGGAAAACATTCTAAAGAAAGGAAAATTATAATAATGATTTGATATTTTAGATTAAACAATTGGAGAAATAATAATTTGTCGAAAATTGCTTTAGTTACAGATGGTAGTTGTGATTTACCTAGAGATCTAATAGAGAAATATAATATCCATATTGTTCCTTTTAGAGTCAATTTTGGTGATGAGTCGTTTAAAACCTATGGTGATTGGGGAGATCTTACAAAAGAGGAATTTTATCAAAAATTGCGCATCTGCAAGGACTTTCCTACAACCTCTTTTCCATCTCCAAAAGATATTATCGAAGGATACAAAGAAGCACTTACTCAAGCAAAAACAGTAATAGCGATATTTTTATCGCAAAAATTCTCAGGTCTTTATCAAGCTGCTATTAAGGCAAAAGAAATGTTACCTGATAAAGATATTAACATAATAGATTCTCAAGTATCAACATCGTCACTAGGAGCACAAGTTATACATGTTGCCAAATTAATTGAACAAAATTATTCTAAGGAACAGATACTTTCTGAAATGAAAACACTAGTTCCTAAAACGAAATTAGTAGCAGTATTGGATAGTGTAAATGAGGTTTATCGTAGTGGTCGCGTTGGATGGTCTAAAAAATTCTTGGTTTTATCCTTGCAGATAAAGCCTATTGTTAATTTTCGTGATGGTTTAATTGTTCCAGGAGGAACAC
>JAEORM010000263.1 GCA_016840905.1 Candidatus Gerdarchaeota archaeon
CTACAACATATTTTACAAATCAAGTTATATTCACTATTATTTTTACAGGTGTGGTTGCAACAGCACTTATTTTAGCAGTTCAAACATATGCACAGAAAAAAACAACACCAACACATGTTGCACTAATTTTCACTATGGAACCCGTTTTTGGAGCATTATTTGCTTTTATATTTGTCCACGAGGTACCTACTGTGCGCCAATGGATAGGATGTGCATTAATATTTGCAAGTATGATCTTTCAACAACTTGTTGATATTTATTTCAATAAACAAAACACTAAGATAGTCAAAGAGTCTCTAAGTAACGAAAACGAAATAATTGAGTGAAATAATGGATTCTTATCTTTCGATTTTTTTAAAATCTTTAACTATTAATTGGTTAAATAAAACAAACGGAAGGACAACAAACAAATCTAAGATTAGAAACTGTTTTTTATTGCCTTCCAATAAACATTAAATAAGTTGTTTTCACTTTTTCTTGATCAGCTTTTATTTTGCTTTTGATTTCTTTTTTTCTCAACAATTTTAGATACACTCCGTTTATTTGAGTAAGTTAACAATAGTTTTTACATATAAAAAGCAAATTCACTTTTTTAGGTCTCAAATCAGAGACTCAACTAGAGGTCACAATATGTACCTAAAAGAAAAAAAGAAGCTATTTTTTATTTGAAGGTTTATAGCTTTTCTTTTTTGAATAATCTTTTTTCTGGCTTGAAGGTTTTTTGGGTGATGGTTTGCTATCCATCAGGTATAATTGATCACCTTTTTTCACTTTAGCTTCAGAATTTCTAGTGTTTATTACAATATAGGGAGTTGCTACAGGGCCAATTATATCGACAATTTTACCAATTGTTTGAATTTGTTGATTTACCACTATTGTGTTAAACCTATAGGTGCTTGTTGTTTTTACTAATAAATCTCCTTTCTTAGTTACAACAAAGACTTTCCCTAGTTTTCTCATTGTGCTATACCTTCTATTTTTTCATCAATAAACAATTTATCTTATCTCGTTTTTTGACGATAAACACTACCTTTCTTTACTTTTTTATCAATTTCCTTTTTCTTTGATTCAAGTTGCTTTGGTAAATTAACCTTTGGAATGTTTCTAGCAATCTCTCGTAGTTGTTCTTCTTTAGTACCAACTTTTGTAACCATCATTCGACCTTTACCGTCATACCAAGTTTTTGAATAACGTTTCTCAGAATCTAAGAATATTTCATAACCAGCTTTTTGAGCTGCAAGAGCAACACGTTGTAATTCTGGATCTTCATAAGCTAATTTAAGAGGGACTCTTCGACCCATGCGCCAAGAGAGGTTTTTATCGAAATATTCCGGATAGATTACCCTAAGATTTCTTTGTATGGCAGATCGACCTTTTCTTGATTTGGTACTTGACATTTTTTGTCCTCACATTTTTCTTTTCGAACACTAATCTAATTTTATTTTTACCTATTTTTATATTATTCCTTTTAGTTTGTATTTAAAGTGATTTAATGAGTGGTTTTTAAGCAAATTTACTTATATATCTAACTAATTCTTTTCATAAATTAAATGCACAAATTTATCAATAAATATTAAACTTGTATCATCGAATTAGGTAAAAGAAGGTAAATATCTTGCATGAATTCTCTACTGCTGTTAGCATTGTTGATACTGTAACAAATGTAGCAACTCAAAATAATGCTAAACGAATCAAAAAAATCGAATTAGTGGTTGGTGACTTTTCAATGTTGCAATATGATCAACTTCAATTCTCTTTTGAGATTGCAAGTGAGGGCACCTTAGCTGCAGGAGCTGAATTAAGTATAGAGGGACAAAAAGGAGAAATCGAATGTTTAGATTGCAAATATAAAGGGCCTATTGAAAAAGCAAATAAAGAAGTTGATCACTTTGTGGTAGATTTGGTAAATATTTTTGAGTGTCCAAAATGTCATTCCAATAGGACAAAAATCAGTGGTGGGAGAGATATTTACGTGAAAAATATCGAAATTGAATTAGATTCAGATTAAAATAACCTTTTTAGGCATTTGGAAAGAATTTTATATAAGTCATTTAATAGAATGAATCGATATTAAAGCTTGGGATTCATATGGTTCTAACATGGATAAATTATCTTTGTGTAGTTGTAGGTTCATTCAATTTTGTAATTCTTCTAATTATTACTTCCATTGTTCTAAAACGAAGCCCAACTGAAAAAATAAATTGGCTTACTGCCATTAGTTTTTTCTTCATTGCTTTAGCTTATCTATTCTTGCCATTAGGAGCATTCGTTTATACCCAAGAAAACCCCACAACCATGGAAATCCTTACGAAAGTGTATGCTTTTAGTCTATTTATCGGACTGATTTTACTACTATTAACTTCATTAGCAATAAATTATGGCACATACTTTGCTTTAAAATGGGCTATACTAATTCCTACAATTATAGTAACAGCAGCAATTGGAATAATGCTATTTGTTTTTAATTCAATAGAAGCTGTTGGTGGTGAAAGTGCAGACATAGTTACTGCAGATTTCTTTATGTATACTTTTTATCCGATTTGTATAGTAATAATAAGCATTATTTTTGCCTTTTTTGGCAAAGCCTATAAAAATTCAATTGATGTTAACGTCCGATTATGTTTACGATTGTTTCTTACTGGATTTACTTTGTGTATCTTTTCACTAGTACCTAATATTTTATCAAATGTTTTGGCTTCATATTGGGAAAACGCACAAATTCTAAATGCTATAGAATTTATTATTGTCTCGATTGGCATAACCTTTCTTTTGTTTGGATTCTTTGTTCGTTCACGAGAAGCAGTTAAAACAGATAATGTAGTGGCAATAAGTTAAGCTACTTTTTAAACCATTTTTTACTAAATTTCCCAAGCCAAGAAATTCCTAAAGCTTTTGGACCTGTGTGTGAACCAACTACTGGACCTATTTCGAATACAAGTACTTCTTTTGGAGCATCAGGTAAATTACAAACATAATCCTTGAGCTCATTTGCTCTAGCTAAATCATTTGCATGACCAATAATAAAGGAATCATGAATTCGCTCTTCAAGAGCTTTTACACTTACTTTCTCTAAAAGATCCAAGGCATTTTCTTTCCCTCTAATTTTCCCAGGAGAAACCAACAGACCATCTTCAATATGGATAAATGGTTTAATAGAGAGGAGTGATCCCAATAACCATCGAAGAGTACTAACTCGACCTTCTTTCTTTAGATACTTTAAGGAATCAATAACACTAAAAAGCTGTACATTTGGTAGGAGTGTATTATAGAAATAAGCAACTAATTCATCTTTAGATGAACCTTCTAAAGCTTTTCTAGCCATGAGATAAACAATCAATCCTGCTTGTAGTGTCACTGCTTCTGTATCTAGAAGAGTGATTTTATTATTAAAAAATTGGGAATTGACCATATTTGCTGTAGAATATATTCCAGAAAGTTTTTTACTTGCAGTTAAAGCAATTATTTCATCTGATTCCATTAATGCTTTATCAAAAGCTGTTTTGAATTCCTTAGGAGGAGGAACACCAGTTGAAGGCATTTCACCGTTTTCTAATTTTTGATAAAATTCATTGCGTGGTAATTCATAATCAGAATACGATTTATTGTCAAAAACCACTCGAGCAGGTATAGTTTCTATATTTAGCTGCTGTATTAAATCAAGAGGTAAATCACAAGCAGAATCTGCGATGATTTTTACTTTAGTCAAAAAAATAACCTCATTTACACGAATTATTAAGGTTATTTAATCTCTCTAAATAAAAATTTTCTTCAATAAATAGGAAACTTTTTTGTATATGAGCATTACAGATTTCTCATCGTTAATGGAAGTGCAAAAATTATGGTTGCAGTATGGTTGATAATTGTTTTAGCAGTTGTCCAAGGCATTCTTGAATGGTTACCAGTTTCAAGTGAAGGTCAAATAATACTAATATTAACCTGGTTAAATGAACCTCAAAACGCATTAGCAGTTGCACTATTTCTACATTTAGGAACTATGTTAGCAGTTATCACCAGATTTTGGAAGGATATATTCCTATTACTCGGAATAAAGCATCCAAAAAAGGAACAAACAGTAGAAGGGGAAACCAAAGAAACGGAAAATAAAGAAGAAGAAAACCAGTATGAAAATAGACTTTCAGTAAAAGAGAAGCAAAAAATCCTTTGGAAATTTTTATTGATAAGCACTGCTGCAACTGCAGTTATTGGTGTTCCATTGTATCTTTTAGTGAAATATGTTTTACAAGAAGGTGAATTGCTTGAAATGGCTGGTGGAGCTATAACAGGTGGGGATATAATAACAATACTTATTGGAGTATTTCTTATAGGAACCGGTATATTCATTTTGGTTTCAAGAAGAATGGTTACAAGGAAATCCATTTTTGAAATGAATGTTCGAGAAATGTTAATTGTTGGTGCTGTGCAAGGTTTTGCGGTAATTCCAGGAGTTTCCAGATCAGGCTCAACGGTTGGGGCTATGTTAATAGAAGGAGTAAAAGAAGAAGATTCTTTACGAGGTAGTTTTTTACTAAGCATACCAGCTGTTATAGGAGCTAATATTCTAACGATTATAATTGATCTTATACAAGGAGATCTCTCATTTGAAGGAATACCAGTTTATGCAATGTTTTTAGCTATTTTAGTATCAGCTGTTGTTGGATTTATAACCATTGATTTATTTCTACGATTGGCAAAGAAAATTAATTTTGGTTGGTTCTGTTTGACTGTAGGAGCATTAGCATTAATAATCACTATAATAATTGTGATATTAAATGTAACAACAACCTAAAAGATAGATGAGAAGATTAAAGGAATTTAATAAAACCAATAGGAAGATTTGCACGCTTCCATTCTGCTGCTCGCCCTTCTAAACCAATTTCTATTGGTTTCTTACCATCATTACCGATAACAAGTAAAGCTGTGCCTTTAATTGATTGTTGAGAGAAAAGATTCAACCATTTATCAGTTCTTCGCATTATTTTAGAGGCAATATCCTCTGGTGGATTCATGGAATATCTAGCATACATTTCATCGAAATCAGCAAAATGAAGAACTAAAAGGTCATTTCTGTTAAGAGCCTTTAATGATTGGACATAAATATTTACATCAGAATCTTGAGCATTTGTAGTAGAATTATTAGGAGAAATTTGAGGGATATCTTCTTCACGAGCAATTACTTTGACTGTTTTACCATTTGATGTTAAAGTAGATATTAAATCAAAAGTCATACTTTCTTTACTAAAAAAAGTTGATCGCAACATGGGAGCTGATAATGAATTTGCTTTTGATTCAGTCTCAATCAACAGTAGATTATCTAAATTTTGGATCATCCATGCAGGTTGATAAGTGATTATTTCAAATAAACTAAAATTATCTATTATGACAAGAATAACTTGATCTATTAGAGCATCTTCTGGTATGACAATTTCATCAACAGATGGTAGATAAAATGGTCTTGGTAATTTTAATAATTTCAAGATAATAGAAGGTAATTGAGCTGCTTTTATTGAATAAGTTATTAAACCTAAATCTTCCACAAATTCCATTGTAATATATACCCCTTTTATTACTATATTGAGAGAGATATGTTGGTGGTATGAAACTATTGTAGTATATCTCTAATTATCTTTCGCTTGAGGTAAAAATGTACTGTAGAAAAAGTCATAAAAGTGAAGGATATAACGAAAAGTATTAGTATAAATTCCAATTTTAAAAATAAAAGAAGTAGTAATTAAAAGCAGGTTGGATAAAATGAAGAATAAAGGAAAATCTGAAGAATCTTCTTCTGAATTACATGAAGAAAACAAAACTGTAGAATTAGAAGAAGAACATAAACATACATTATGGTCAGTAATTAAACTTCCTTGGTATGAATATCTAATTGTTGGTTTACTGATTGGTGCAACTATTGCACTGTATATATTGGATGCGAAAATCGGTGGGGAAGGATTTTTAATAGCAAAAATAGTTGTTTCAGTAATTCTAGGTATATGGTTAGCTTTTAGACCAAGTGAATGGGCTGTAGATGGATTAGATAATTTAATGAGAGCGGTAGGTCTTACTGCATACGTAGCAGGAGTTATTTCAAGTATTGCCAGTAATCTACCTGAAGCAATAGCTGCAGGCATTATGCTAATAAAGGGGAAATTTATCATTGGTGGGCTAGCAGGAGAAGAACTTATTCATACTGCTTTTTATACTACTCTAGCTGCAGCTGGCTTTAATGCTATCCTTCTTGGCATTGTCGTTTTAGTGGGGGGCAAAAAGAAAGGTTATGTTGAAATTAAAAAAGAGACAGCAATGGCAGAAGGCGTTCTTCTTCGCTGGGGATTTGTTGCTACACTTTTGACATTTGGTTTAGCTATTATTATTATTCTAGACGAAATTTATACTGAGATACAAGCAGGAACCAATTTCGAAGGTTTTGAAGGAATTAGAGCAGAATTACCACGAATGACTGGTGCAGTTTTAGTTATCAGTTATATTATTTACATGATATATTTGATCATAAAAAGTAGGGAAGCAAAAGCAACAGAAAGTGTTGGACCTATAAAAACTGCAAAGCCTACTCGAAGTAAATTGGATGAAAAAATACCTCAATTAGTAGCTACTGAAAACGCCCAACGTAAAATTCTTGATGCCCCTGAAGAAATTAATATAGTTGACGCCTCATGTGAAGAAATAAAAGTATCATACAGTGGTTCTGCTTCAAAAATAGACAACCCTTATGCTGTAGCTCCAGCTATGAAAAGACATAGTTTAGGAGCATGGTCAGCCTTTATTCTTGTTATCCTTGGGATTGGTGGTGTTGTAGGTGGAGGCTTCTTACTTAGTAATGCAGTTGAAGGAGTGCTTCATGAAACAGATTTGAATATAGGATTAATTGCTTTAATCGTAGGTTTCGCAGGAGCTGTTCCTGAACATGGTATTGCTGTTGTTGCAGCTGTAAAAGGTAAAACAGATGTAGCATTAGGTAACATCCTTGGTGGCATGCTTCAAATGACATTATTGATTTTTGGATTATTTGCACTCATAGTTCCAGCACCAATAAATGACTTTATGCTATTCCAATTGATAGCTTTGGCTGGCATACTGTGGTTTGTTAAAAGATCTATAACAGATGATAATCGATTGTCATCATTTGAGGGAATAATGGTTATCCTAGCCCAGACATTTGCTTTCCTATTATTAATTCTAGGTCTGCCAGGGATAATTTAAAATGATAAAAGATAAATTAGGTGATGAATTTCATCACCAAAAATTTTTTTCTTTTTAGAGTTTAAAAAAATCTGAGAGATTTCTAGAAATACGTTCGTTAGAAGCATATTTTTCTGCTGGTTTGAATTTTTGCCCTGTTATAAGCTCATAAGCACTTATAACATTTAATGAAGCATTTACAACAACATCATTTGGTAAATTAGGAAGCTGTCCATCTCCAGTGAAACCATTATCTCGCAACCAACTACGAACATATTCTTTATCTAAACCTTGTTGACTAGTTCCTTGTTCAAAACGTTCTTCATAGAATTCACTCAACCAATATCTAGAGGAATCAGCAGTATGAACTTCGTCAATCAAAACTAGTTCTCCTTCAGGGTTTATACCAAACTCGTATTTCGTATCTACAAGGATACCTCCTTGTTGTGAGACAATTTTATTTCCTTCTGCATATAATTTGAAAGCTGTTTCTGTTACTTGATCCAACAATTCCTTAGAAAGAATACCTCGAGAAACTATTTCTGAAGGAGTTATTTCTTCATCATGACCTGCAGCAGCTTTTGTGGTAGGAGTAAAAACTGGTTCAGGTAATTTTTCATCTGATCTTAAATTTTCAGAAAATTCAGCACCTGAAATAATCAATGGCTGATTGTTTTCTTTGAGATATTTGTATCTCCTCCAAGCAGAACCAGTGATATACCCTCGGATAATAACTTCAAGCTCCAATGGTTTGCATTTTTGGGCAACCATAACATTGGGATCGGGAACAGCTACAATATGATTATTAACAATATTTTTTGTTGCATTGAACCAAAATTCAGAAGTTTGATTCAACGCTTGCCCTTTATAGGGTACACCTTGATTTAGGATAACATCAAAAGCAGATATTCTATCAGAAGTAAGGATTATAATTTTATCGTCATGGAAATAAAGATCTCGTACTTTGCCACTTTTGTGTTCACCAAATTTCTTCAAATCGGATTTTAAATAAGTATTCGCTATATGCTCCTTGATTTTGGATACAAGTTCATCTTGGGTCATTTTAAAATCTCCATTACTAATTTGATTTTAGTTAATTATTGTATTTAGAGTTTTTTTGTTGAAATGATAAATCACTACCATATAAAAATTCAATCTTAGAATATAAATCACTAATTCTTTAAAAAAGAAGAAAATAATGTAATATTGCTTTAATGAGGATGGTTAAGAAGATGACTGAAAAAAAGAAAGCTTTGAAAAAGCTCATTGATGATCTTAATGAAGGCATTGATCCTGATTTAGCGAAAACTGAATTTAATAAAATAATCAAAGAAACTGGTCCAGATGAGCTGGCAAAAGTGGAAGAAGAACTCGTTAAAGAAGGCATGCCACGTGAGAATCTGAATAAATTATGCGAAGTGCACTTATCAGTTTTCAAAGAACGCCTTGGTGAGCAAAAAGTAATAGTACCACTTGGACATCCAGTAAATATTCTAATGGAAGAACATCGTATACTTTTAGAATATGTGGAGAAACTCAATGCTAATTCAATTAAAATAGCTAAGAAAAAGAATTTCGATGAAATTCAAGATGAAATGAAAACTGTTGGTAATATAACTGATCATTTTAAGAAAGCAATAAAACACTATCTTCGAGAGGAAAATGTTCTATTTCCATTTATTGAGAAACATGGATTAACTGAACCACCCGCTCAGATGTGGATTGACCATGATAAAATTCGAGCTATTGAAAAGAAATTATTCGAGCTAGTAGATACTGCTACTGCTAAAACTACTAATTATCAAAAATTCAGTGATGAATTACTTAAAGGGGCAGGAGCATTAGCTAATATGTTATCAACACATTTCTTCAAAGAAAACAATATACTATTTCCTGCAGCATTAAGATTGATTTCACAAGAAGAATGGAAAGATATTCGACATGAATTTGATGAGATTGGGTATTGTTGCTTCACACCAATTGAAGCTATAAAAGTTTTTGAAACAAAGAAAGAGGAAGTTGCTAAAATGCCAGAAAAAATAACCAAAGAAGGAACAATTGAATTTGAAACAGGACCATTACCTATTAGTGTAATTGAACCAATATTGAATACCTTACCAATAGATGTAACTTTTGTTGATCCAGATGATAAAGTAAGATACTTTAGCAAAGGTGATGAGCGTATATTCGTTCGAACAAAAGCAGTTATTGGTCGTAGTGTTCAGAATTGCCACCCACAAAAGAGTATTGATGTTGTTAATAAGATACTCTCAGATTTTAGGGAAGGAAAACGAAAAGTTGCTGAATTCTGGATCGATTTGGGTGAAAGAAAGATTCACATAAGATATTTTGCTATTCATAACAAAGAAGGAAAATATCTTGGTTGTTTAGAGGTATCTCAAGATATCACAGAGATTCAAAAATTAACGGGTCAAAAACGATTACTTGATTAAAAAAAGAAGGTATTTAATCAAAACTACCTTCTTCTATTTTTCTTAAAGCATCAATAATAGCATCAGGTCCTGGTGGATCAATTTGCTTACCATCTAATTGTGCTCCAAAGGATTTTTCTTTTATTTTACCTAGTATCTTAATAGGTATTTCTTCAGTTGAATCTTTAATTAATTCATTAGCTTTTGCTAGAGAGGTTACAACAATTAGTGTTCCTGAAGATATCAAACGTAATGGATCAATATCCAATAGATTACCCAAGATTTTTCCTTCCTCTGAAATAGGAAAGTTTTCTCTAAACAATTCTAAACCAAATCCTTCGGGTATAATTGTTTCATAAATAGCCCCCAACACACCTCCCTCTGTAGCATCATGCATTAGCCCTGGATGAATTTTTTTATTTATAGTAAGTGCTGTAGTAATTATTGAGATATTTTCTCCTAATGCGATAAGTTTCTTTAACGAGTGTTCACCAATTTGTTTAGATAATTTTGAGTATCCTTCAGTAGCAATTATGCCTAAACCTTCTATGGCACACCAACCTACACAAACTATAACATCATCAAGTTTAATTGTTCGGCGAACAAAGTAATCTTCAGGAACAAAACCGATCATTGTTCCAGAAACAACTGGTGTTTTAACAGAAGCAGATATTTCAGTATGACCGCCTAATAAGGAGATATTGTTTTTTTGACATTCAGAATCTATTCCTTTTTGTATATCAATGATATCTTGATGTGTACAACCCACAGGCATGATTATAGTTGCATTAAAACCAAAAGGTAAAGCCCCACTAGTAACTACATCATTGGCATTAACGATAACAGAATATTTGCCAGGATTAGATGTTGGAAAAGTTATAGGATCCGTTTTGATAACTAGATAAGCATCTTTTTTACTTTGATAGAAATGTTTTGCTTTTTGGATTGCTTTTTCATAATCAAGAACAGCAACATCACAACCGATTTTTGGTCCTTGAATAATTCCTGGATTTTGATTCTTCATTTGGGAAATCATCTGCTCAAGTAAATTTAATGGTAATTTGCCTTCTTTCATACAATAATCGCAACCATAGGTTTTTTTTATAAAAACATCAAATCCTTTTTCATTTTAAAAAACTATTCTAAAAATAATTGTTTAATCTATAATAATAGGTGTAATTATTGACAGAACTTGCTAGCTTACTAATGGAATTAGATGAAAATTTGGTAAAAGTTTACAATGAAAATCTACTCAATCAAGAGGCTTTTCTAAAAACAGGTATCATTAATGCTACTGGTCATGAATCTCAAACTATTGATTTAATAATGGAAAAAACGCTAATAGATTTTTTCAAACAAAAAAAATTCCCTTGTACCATAGAATCAGAGGAGCAGGGAAAGATAGCATTATCTGATGACCCCAAATTTCTTGTAATAACAGACCCTCTTGATGGGTCAAATAATTTCAGCAGAAGAATTCCATTAACCTGCTATGGAGTAGCGATAGCAAAATTAGATAATAATTCATCTATTGCAAAATTTTCAGATATTGAAGTAGCAGCTGTCCGATC
>JAEORM010000264.1 GCA_016840905.1 Candidatus Gerdarchaeota archaeon
ACTAGCAATTAGCAAAGCTAATAAAACAATTAAAATAAGATTTTTTTTCACAATTCATCTCTTCCCTACTATATCAAATTATCATTATTAAATCTCTTCTGAAACCATCTTCTAGAGAAAAATTCGAGAACTTTAATTCATTTCAATTTCTAGGAGTATCATTATGAATTAAGGAGTTAACCTCATTCTATCTCTTGGATAAAGCGTAACTTCACGAATATTCTTTTTTCCAGTAAGTAGCATTGTTAATCTTTCTAAGCCTATCGCCCAACCCGCATGAGGTGGCATACCATAATCAAATGCTTTTAAGTGATGCTTAAAGTTTTTAGGATTCAATTTTTTTTGTTTTAGACGCTTAATTAAAAGCTCCTTATTAGCAATTCTTGATCCTCCAGAAACAAGTTCAATCCAATTCCACATAAGATCAAATCCTTCACATTTTTACGGAGTTTCAGGTATTGGTTTTATATAGAAAGCTTTTGATTCAGTTGGCCACTTAGTTATGAAATAGAACTCTGGATAAATTTTTCCGAGAGTCTTCAATGCTTCAGTGTGCAAATCTTCTCCCCAATTAATTTCGATTCCCTCTTTTTTTAGATCAGATAATACTTCATCATAAGTTAAACTCTTAAAAGGTGTTGAAGGAATACTTATTGTATGATCAAGTAGGGCTAATTCCCTTCCACATTTTTCATTTACTTTCAGGCAAATCTCTTTTATAAGCTGTTCAAGAATATTCATGACTCCTTGTGCATTAGAGAAAGCTTGTTCAATATCAACAGAGATAAACTCACTTAGATGTCTTCTTGTATGTGAATCTTCAGCTCTAAAAAAAGGTCCTACTTCAAAAACTTTTTCCAAACTCATTACTAATTGTTCTTTGTACAATTGTGGACTCTGAGCTAAGAAAGCTTTTTCTCCAAAATAATCTACTTCAAATAGCTCAGCTCCACCCTCAGTTGCGGAAGCAATAATTCTTGGAGTATGAACTTCTAAAAATCCTTTTTTAAATAAAAAATTCCTTATCGCTTCAAGAGCAAAATGTTGAATTGTAAATATAGCCACATTCTCTTCTAAGCACAGATCCAATGATCTTGCATCCAAGCGTGATTCCATATTTGCCCGAGTCTTCCCTGTAATATCTATAGGTAGTTTTGCAGTAGCTGTTCCAAGAACTTTTATTTGATCTGGAATCACCTCAACACCTCTGGTCGAAATTTTGGTTTTCTTTACAGTTCCATTAATACTAACACTATACCTTTTTTGAATCTCATTAGCTTTGGATAAAACTTGTTCGCTAACTTTCTTTTTAGGAACAGTGATTTGTACGGTTCCCGATCTATCTTGCATAACAATAAATAAAATTCCACCAAGATCTCGCTTCTCCTGAATCCATCCAATAATGGTGACTTTTTTACCATCTAATTTCTCAGTTATTTCACTAGAATAGTGTGTTCTGGTCAATTTAACAATAGAGTCTAGCTTCACGAATTAATTACTCCTTAATGGGTAAATTCAATACGCAAGACAATATTTCTTACTTTTTTCGCTATTTCTTTTAATGCTTTTAAATCAAAAGGAAGTTGTGAACCACGTTTGCGTTTTAGAATAACTCTTGTTTCAGTGGTTCCGTCAGGTAACCAAATAGTATTAATAGTTAGAATATTAAGTGGCATGAATAAATCTTCAAGAAATTTACGATCATCTACACCCTGTTCTAGAACGCGAATAGACTTGTGAGTTTCTTCACTTATTGTTTTAATAATTTTTCCTCCATAGCCTAGTAAACGTGGTACATCTCCGTGACCGACAACTACAGCTATTGTTCTCCCAACATCAAATGCTTTATAAAAGCAAACACTCTGCAAAGATGGATATTTTGTCTCTAGAGAAAGTAGTAATCGAGCAATTTTCAAGTCTAAATTACTAATTTCTCCCTTCTTAACCTTAGTTGAACATTTGCGACATAATATGCCGCTTTTTAAACAGAAACTACACAGTTCAGTTTTCATATACGCCCCTTCTCTCAATTAAGGAGTCACAAGGGTGTGAATAATGCCTAATCAGTTTCTATGATTTTATCTTTGTAATACTATTTCGATAGTGCTCACATTGGAAGCTTGACTTCCTTCTCGGGTTGGAATTTGATCAGTTCCAATGCCGATTCTCGCAATTTTTACATCCGGCAGAAATCTGCCTCTGACTACTTCTACAACATCAATTGCTCTAACTATTGCTTTTCCTCGAGCTTTCACACTTACTTCTTTAGCTCCACCATGAAATGATGTAATACATGCTAGCACATAGTTCATTACCGGTTTTCGTCCTATCAGCACTGCATAGGATTCTGACATAGGATTCACTCCTAGTTTCCACATTAATTTGGC
>JAEORM010000265.1 GCA_016840905.1 Candidatus Gerdarchaeota archaeon
CGTCGCCGTTCTCGCGGTTCGGGTTTAAGCTTGCAATCGTAACGTCAGACCCGAGCTTTGCTAATAGCACAGAAATTATTCTACCTACAGATCCTGTGCCAAAAACTGCACATGTTTTGTCGCCTAGATTTCCTAAATTATTAGAATATATTGCCTCTTCTACTTTTGCAACTGCAGCTGCTGCAGTCGTATACGCGCCTGCAGGATCAATTACTACACTAGCATTGAATGGAGGAAACATGGCTTTTGTTATTACTTTTGCAGTTTCTTCTGCTTGAACAATGTCTTTTCCTCCAACGAAAAATGTAGTTCGCTTTACTCCTTTGGGACCTCTTGAGAAAACTGCATCCTCAACTATTGTTTTAGCGTCTTTAGAGTTCACGTTCTCGTAAGGTATTACTGCGTCATATCCTGCGTCATACGCCATACAAACATCGAATGGGCTAGCTATTTTATCTGAATCTAAGAAAAACAGCAGATAAGGTAACTCTACTGATTCCTTTTTGATTGTGGGTTTTACCCTAATTTGCATAGCCTGTAATAGATCTTCAATACTTTTTATTTTGGTTGTTTCTTGGAATGGGATATTAATTTCCTTTGAAATTCCTAATATTTCAACTGTGACATTCACTTTTTCTAATAATTTTCTTATACCTTCTGAATGTTCAGGGCTACTAATGTGAATGCACATAATTTCTTTGTTTGAACTTATATCTCTCGCTATATCCAAAATTTTCATTACAATCCAGCTTTCTCTTACAGAGAAATTAACATCGTTTTCTTGTTTTTCAAGTTCACTCTGTAGGTATTGACCATATGCGATCATATATTCTTCTTCTATACGGGATTCAGATTTCTTTTTATTGCTGATAAAGCGTTCATTTAAAGCCTTAATAATCTGGTCTCTAAGTTGTTTCTTTTCATCTAATTCCTGAGAAATATATGATTTCGCATTTTCTTCGATATCAGCCGGGAATAATGAAATATTATTGTCGGTAAAAAGTTGTAATAGGTCATTGTTGTCATTAAATTCTTGTACTGAACGCATACCTAGTTCTTCAGTTGCAAAATTTGGTTTAGCTTTCTTAATCAGTTTTTCCATGAAACCAGAAAAGGCAATAGATGGTTTATGTAATATACTTAGTTCAGTATTTGGTTTATTAGTTGGTTCTATTAGCCAGAAAGGTTCATTATATTCTTTCTCGACTATTAGGACTGTTAATTTTTTGTCTTTTAATTGTTTTAGTTCCAATGACTCCATTTTTGTCACCAATTTTTTTGTAAAATTTTTGACAAGATACTACTTTACTTAAAAAAATATATACTTTTACGCAATATCGTATGTAATAGTTAATACAGTATATACTTTGCTATTGTTATGGACCTATTTTTGAACTAAATTTTATAAGTTTCCCTATTACATCACACTATATTAAATTGGGTGATTACATGGAGGCATCGTTGGAAAAAATAAAAATCGGCGTTTTCAAATGTGGTAACGTCGGTACAGCTCCTATATTTGAATTACTTCTTGACGAACTTGCACAACGCAAAGATATTATAGTTCGTACGGTAACTACTGGTTCCAAAATGGATTTAGTAGATGTTAAAGATGCTTTTCCAAAAATTCTAGAATTTTCTCCTGATCTTCTTGTTCTAATCTCACCAAACCCTGCAGTTTCAGGACCTACAACTGCAAGAGAGATAGCAATTCAAAATAGACTAAATACAATTGTTATGTCTGATGCTGTTGCAAAAAGAATGACATTAGATTTAGAAAAGCAAGGTGTTGGATATATTGTTGTTCTTGGTGATCCTTTGATTGGAGCTAGAAGAGAATTCTTGGATCCTATAGAAATGGCTCTTTTTAATTCAAACATAATGAAAGTACTCGCAATCTCTGGTGCATTTAGATTAATCCATCAAGAAATTGATAGAGTAATAGCTGTTTTAAAAGAAAAATTAGCTGTTCGTCTTCCACGATTGGTAATAGATACTGAAACAATTCGAGATGTTGCTGATTTTACTAATCCTTATGCAAGAGCTAAGGCTATGGCTGCTTATCACATAGCATCTAAGATTCCTGAAATTAACACTAAAGCTTGCTTCATGGAGAAAGATGCCCAAAAATACATTCCACTTGTGACTTGTGCACATGAAATGGCTCAAGCAGCAGCTAAATTAGCAGAAGAAGCAAGAGAGATTGAGAAATATTCTGATAGTCTAGTAAGAAAGCCTCACTCTAAAAAAGGAGAACCTTTAACAAAAACCAGTTTGATGGAATCCCCAACCTTCGATGATGCTCTGTATAAAAAATGGCTTAAAACTTTACCCGAGTAATTAATTGCCACGATAAAAGGGATAAATCAGTTGTTAATTTGGTAAAATCTGAAATACTAAATCATTCGGAACTTGTAAAATAGTGAAAACCAAACAAAATATATCACACTACTAAACCCATGTAAACATCAGAAATGGGGTACCATTTTTGCTAAAGCTCTATAACTCATTAACCCAAAAACTTGAAGTCTTCAAACCTATAGAAGACGAAAAAGTAAAGATGGTCACCTGTGGCCCCTCAATTTACCAATTACCACATATAGGTAACTATCGCACCTTCGTTTTTGAAGACATTCTACATCGTTATCTCGAGTACATAGGATACACTGTCGAAAGAGTTTTAACAATTACAGACGTAGAAGATAAAGCACTAATTGAGGCTGAAAAACAAAATATTTCCTTGAAGAAACTTACAGATCAAAATGTTAATCATTTTATTTCAGACCTTAAGAAATTGAAAGTTAAGCTTCCTGACTTTATTCAAAGATCTTCGTATATAGTTGTTCAAGCTGCAAATCTTATTGAAAATTTGCTAAAAAAAGGTTATGCTTATTGGTATGTTCATGATGGCAGAAGAAATGTTTACTTTGATCCTTTGAAGTTTGATGGTTTTGGTAAACTTTTCAGGTTAGATATGAGTAAATGGCCTAAGAAGAAAATTCGTTTTCACAAAGACACTTATCCTGGAACTCGTTGGAATCGTGGGGATTTTATTTTATGGCATGGTTATAAAGAAGGGGACAAAGTTTACTGGGATACAAAAATTGGGAAAGGTAGACCATCATGGAATATTCAAGATCCTTCAATGCTTCCTAAAAAGTTTGATTTTAAAGTAGATATTTGGTGTAGTGGTATTGATAGTACTTTTCGTCATCATGATTATATTATTGCTATAGTAGAATCTATTACTGGTAAACCTGTGGTTAATTATTGGCTTCATGCTGCTCACCTGTTTTTTGAAGGCGAAAAAATGTCTAAACGTAACGGTAACATAAAGTATCCTCAAGATCTTCTTGAAACGGAATGTATATGGAATTATATCAGATTTTTCTTTATTTATGGTCATTACAGGCAGAAACTTGATTTTGCCTTTAAAAAGTATAGTTGTATTTGTGAACTTCTGAAAAGTTTTCGTGTGTTAGTCAAGAAACTTGATGCTAATACTACTAATGAAATTGAATCTAGTATCAAAGCA
>JAEORM010000266.1 GCA_016840905.1 Candidatus Gerdarchaeota archaeon
CAGTGGATCAGACTATTGCTACAAATGGAGTCCAATCAAAGTTGATGGAGGTGGGGGATCCATTCGAACCAAGGCAATAATATCTGGTGAATAAAAATCTTAGAAATCTAAATTGAATAAATAAATTCTTTATTTGAAATAAAAAAAGGAAAAAAATAATGAAACTTTTTCTATGAGAGTTTCATTAATTTTATTAAATCTTTAACGGATGCTTTAACTTTAATTAATTTTCTTCGAAGAGCACTAACAGCACTCATTTCTCCTCTCATTACTTTTACAAAAACACCTGTCTTCATGATATAAATTATATCAGCATTTTCCACAAATCCTTCTTCTTTTGGTTGTGCAATTCCATCTATTACTTTCATATGCCAATATTCATTTATATCTGTAAATTGGAATAACATTGTTTTATTCCAACCTTTGAAAACTTCTTTTGCTTTTTCTTCTTGGAATTTTTCATAAAGCTCATCAATTACTTCAAAAACAACTTCCATGCTCGCAGTGAATTCATCATCGTCTTCTTGTGTTGCTATTTCAGCTTTATCATCTTGTTTTTTCAAATTTGCTGTAGGTATTTTACATTCATTTCTATCTTGCATAGGTAAAAATACTTCACGTTCAAGTGGTACCATTTGTATAGCATCGTTTGGACAGTGATAATTACATAATCCACAACCACAACATCTTTCGTGATCTATTTCAATGACACCTTCATTATTAAGTGAAAGTGCTTGTAATGGACAGTAATTAATACATGTTTCACAACCTGAACAGGCTTCTTTATCAGCTAATTCTGCAATATGAAATGCTTTTAATAAGAAAGGCATGTTTCCACGATGATAGTTGCCAAATAAACCGCAGCAATCCCAACAACATGAGCAAATATTATCGATTTCAAATTTATCCTTTAGATTCTTTAGTGGAGCTGTTTTACCTACGAGATGAACTGCTCCTTTATCTCGAAATTCTTTAATTAATTCAATTGCTTTTGCCTTTGTTATTTTCGTTGAAAACCCATATTTTATCAAATGTTCAGCGTGTGGTCCAAGATAAATACACGATTGAGGTGCCATGTGCAATCTACATGGATCACCAACAAGATATTTTTGATGCCTACAGAAACAATGGCTTAATGCTATAGCATCATTTTCATCTAATTTTTCAAAAATCTCTACTACAGTTTTTGTTGGAAAGACTTTGCTTACTTCAGGGCTAATTGTTTTATCAACTTTGATGACTTTTTTTGATGGAACCATAGAAAAAATCGCATGATTAGGACCTAAATCTCGAAGCATATTATTGAGAAATTCTCGATCTCCATACTCTTCTAGTCCACGATAAAATTCTCCTAATCGTTCAGCAAATAGCTTTCTTTCAGGTGTTTCTAAACCTTGATGCATATAAAGTTCACACCATCCAGGTATGATACTCATTATATGATACTTAAGTTCATCATCAGTGTGCAACTCAATAATTGTACCTTTATGTAGCAATGAATCAAAGATTTTAGTAAATTTCTTTTTAGGAAGATTTACTTTTATTTCGATTTCTTTTAAAGATTGTATTCCCCCACCCATTTTTAAAAGAAAATCAATCTCTGATGGAGAAAATACCGCGTCAAATGCTTTAATTAATTCTTCCATGGCTAATACTGGTGTGAATGACTGATCATTCATTAAATCAATTAGTTGGCTAATTTTTCCAGAGTCATTTCTAAGTTGCGAATCTAATTCATTCTTCTCGCTAACTGAATTTGCATTAATTTTCATTTCACCTCTTATAACTAACCCATTGATGAGAAAAATCCATGTACAAAATAGCACCAAATCTTTGACAATTTGTTTTAAAGCTCTTATAACCTCTTCTATGCATAAGGTAGCACTGCCTCAATAATCCAATAATATTTCCAATTCATCAATGAAATTACTTTCTAATAATATCCATAACTATAATGGATAATAATTAATGCATTTTTGTCTATATAAAACTTTGTAGAAACTGTTTGCCTTATATGTAAAATTTATTAAATGGTACTTTAATTTAATATTTGAAAAACCTAAATTACATTTAGGAGGTATTAGGGATTAAAACAGCAAGTCTATGCCTAGTGCAGATGGGACAAAAAGGATTGGAAATAGTTGAAGCCTATCCAAAGTCTCTCCCATCAGAGATTTATAATGAATTAATATTAAAGTGCATGCCTTTCGGGGCAAAAGAAGGTGAATTCACTACAACTCAAGTGAATGATTATATCTTTTCAGGATATGTTTTTACGATACGGAATAAGGATACAAGGGATAACATTGCTTCTTTAGCAGCAATCTTTGAAGAAAAAATTCCCAATCCAGACAATCTTAAAAAGATCTTTGCATATACAATCAGTGAACTACGTAGACATAATTTAGTGAATATTGATACCTTACGGTCCATTTTACCTAATCTCTATAAAGGTATTAATGAGGGTCATTTAAAAATAAAAATTAGCTCAATAGTTACTCTCGAGTTTAATTTTGATGACAACGAAAGTACTGATATCGTAGATGAAAAATTGAGAGACATAAGAAATGATATGTGGTCTCGTTAAAGAGGAAAAAAAATATGTCGTTTCTTAGTCGTTTGTTTAAAAGTAGAATTAAACATGTCACTGTATCTATTTGTGGTTTAGATAGTGCTGGAAAAACTACTTTGGTTAATTATCTAATGCAAGGAGAATTTACTGATACGCAACCAACCTTAGGCGTTAATAGGAAGGTTATTGATTTGCCTAAACTAAATATTAATATTCTAGATTTAGGTGGTCAAGAGGATTTTAGAGGTCTTTGGTCTGACATTAATGAAAGAACTGATGGAATAATCTATATTGTTGATAGCACAGATTTTGTAAGACACGATGAAGCAAAACAAATTTTCTTTAATATTATCAATACTCAGATACGTGACGAGATACCTATCTTGATTTTACTTAACAAAATAGATTTAGCCAATCATATGACTATCTCAGAATTTATCGATAAATTCTCATTATCTGGATTAAATTCTACTTGGAAATGTTACGAAACATCTGCCCTAACAGGTCAAGGTGTTTATCAATCATTCAAATGGTTAATTGAAAAATTAGGAGATGATGCTTGAATGGCGATAACTACTTTAACGTGGCTTTACTTGGCTTCAAGTTCAATTAGTGCAGTAATTAATTTACTCATGTTTTTCTTATTGTTTGCCAATTTCCTGCGTAGAAAAACAATAGGAACAATTCTCTTATCATTTTCATTTCTTGTCACTGCTATAGGTGAAACTATGTTTTCAGCAACATTTTGGATCCAAGCATTTTCAACAACAATTCCATCTGTATACTCTGGTTCAATCTATTTTATTGGTATGGCAGTTCTTTCATTGAATACTTATTTCTACTATATGTTTGCTAATAGGTATATGATTAGAGATAATGATTTATCAAAGAGTTTAGTTGCGCTTACTTTTTGTTTATCTATCGGAATAACACTTGGTCTAGGAATGTATTACATTATCCAAGGAATTGGTACAAGTCCCGGAATAGTAATATTTGGTCCTTTGGAAGGAACCAATCTAACTATGTATATTATCGGCTATTATTTGGCAATTCCAATAGTACCAACATCAGTCTTTGTAATTTTCACTAGAATAACCGTCAAAGGAATAAATATGATAAGACATTCCAATGATGTAATCTCTAAAAAGGGATTATCTTATGTAATTACAGCTTCAATTTTACATATAATCGGTGCAGCAAGTAGAACAATTGGTTTTTGGTTCCCTAGTGTTAGAAATCTCCCAATTCTTTCTATAATACTATTCTCCTCGGGAGTAGTTATAACATTTATTGCATTGTTGCTTTATTACTTGGGTTGGGTTATGCCTGATTGGCTTAAACGAAGATTCAGAGAGCAAGCATGGTTTACAAAGATTTACATTGGAAAAATAGAAGAACCAACAGATAAGAAAACAAAAACAACATCTTTCACAACTGATAATTTTGTTGAGATTACTGAAAATTAAATTTATCAGAAATCTCTTTTCTTCTCTTTTTATTCTTTAATTAAAATTCCTTTTTTTGATAGATTTTAACCAAATACTAAATCAAATCTATATCTCAATAAAAACAAAAACGGTTACTTAGTAGTATATAGTAATAATCTGATATACGAAAAGATTTTTTGCAAATCACAACAAAAATAAATCTTGAAATAGTATCAAATCTATAAAAATCAACTGATCGAGAATAAAAAACAATGGAAGAAGAATTATTACCAATTATTGAACAATTGGTTGAAAAAGCTTTAAAATTAGGTGCAGATGAAGTAGAATTTTATGCTCAAAAAGAAAAAACTAAAACAGCTTATATTGAATCAACGAAATTAAAATCAGCTATAAGTAATATTGATCAAGGAGTGGGGATACGAGTAATAAAAAATAAATCATTAGGTTATTCCTGCACAAATTCATTTGATAAAAATAAACTTGAACTATGCTTGGATAAAGCACTTTCAATAGCAAAAATCACTCCGCCAGAAAAAAATCATTTCTTAGGTATGAAACAGAAGGTACCTAAAATTAATGGATTGTATGATGCTGATTTAGAATCCCTTACAATTA
>JAEORM010000267.1 GCA_016840905.1 Candidatus Gerdarchaeota archaeon
CTAAATTCACTGCTGGGCCACCAATCAAAATCATATTTTGATCAAGTATTTTTTCAGCTCGAACTTCAACATCTAGTTTTACGGACATTTTTTCAGAATACGGTAAAAATTGACCAAGAAACATTGTCAGATAAATCGCATAATGCCCATCTCGAGCCCAAGTCTTATGTGGTCCATGAGGATCGGGATCCCCTACAACAATTATTCCATTAAATTTTCCATCTTCATAAAATTCGTGGAAAAATAACTGTAATTCTTCACTGATATCTGTTTGAACAAGTAGTTGTGTTCCTTTATCGTTAGGCTCCAGCTCAATACCAAATGTTTTCTCTTTGGTTTTATAGAATTTAGCTTTTGCTCCTCGTATCTCCTCTTCATAAGCTACTTCAATTAAATCAGCTGTTAATAATTGTCTTATATGATAGTAGATTTTTTGTTCATGTAAATTCATTTCACGAGCAAGATCAGCAGGAAATTTTGGTTCTTTTGCTAATTTCTCAAGAATCGTCCAGCGTATGTCATTCAAAATAGCTTTCATTTTTTTAGGTTCATCAAACATAACAATTTCTTTGACAAATTTTGCTGTCTTTGTTTCTGTAAGAAGTTTTTTTTTCATTTTCTTTACACTCGTGAATTTTCTTCAAATTATTCTACTAATTTAACTACTATTAATTTTTTTATAATGGTTGAGTAGAAACTATTAGTTCTTTATCTTATCTATTTTATAACCATTATAATTATTTTTATAACGGTTATATCAGAATTTTAGAATTGCTTATAATAAAAATTGTCTATTAATTTCTTACAAAAAAATCTTAGAAATGTACATATGAGGAAAATCATTTGTGTGGAATAATTGGTTACATTGGAAATCGTACTGCTGCACCTATCTTGCTTAATGCATTAAAAAAATTGGAATATAGAGGTTATGATTCTTGTGGAATTGCTACGATCAATGGTCAAGCTGAAATCATGCTTAAAAAAGGAGCTGGCCGAATAGAATCAGTAAATGAAATTCATAATTTTTTGGAATTAAAAGGAAATTTAGGTATAGCTCATACTAGGTGGGCTACTCATGGAAAAGTGGAGGATTATAATGCTCATCCATTTGTATCTTGTGATGGAGCTTTTGCATTAATTCATAATGGTATATTGGAAAACTATCTCGAGTTAAAAGAAGCTTTGATTGCTAAAGGACATAAATTTAGTTCTGAAACAGATACTGAGGTTCTAGTTCATTTAATAGAAGAAAAAATGAAAACGAACTCAAAAAAGGATATTAAAGAAGTAATTGCTGAAGTAGCAAATGAAGCTAGAGGTGCTTTTACTTTCTTACTTTTAGCAAATAAACAAAATGAAATTTATGCTTTTAGAAAGGATTCACCATTAATTGTTGGTGTGGGGAAAGGAGAATTTTTTGCTTCTTCAGATATAACCTCTTTTCTTGAATATACAAATAAAGCAATAATTCTTGAAAATTATCACTTGGCAGTGTTAAATAATAAATGTCAAATCTTTGATCTTAAAAAGAAAAAAGAAATTACCCCCAAAATAATGAAAATTGATTGGACAGCAGAACAAGCAAGTAAAAGCGGTTATCCTCATTTTATGTTGAAGGAAATTTATGAAGAAATGGAAATATCAAAACATTCACTTGAACAAGATCCCATTAAATTTAATAAAATGGTCCATCTATTATCTAAATCCAAAAAGGTTTTCTTTTTAGGTTCAGGAACATCTTATCGAGCTTGCCTTATCGCATCAATCTATTTTGCAAAAATAGCCAAGAAAAATTTCATACCAATATTAGGATCAGAATTTAAAACATATGAAAATCTTGTTGATGAGGACACAACGATTTTTGCTATCAGTCAAAGTGGGGAAACTGCTGATGTACTTGAAGGCATAAGAATTGCACAATCTAAAGGAGCAAAAATTATTTCTCTTGTAAATGTAATGGGAAGTACAATCATGCGTGAGTCTGATGCTTATCTTACACTAAATGCAGGACCAGAAATAGCTGTTGCTTCTACAAAAGCATTCACTTCCCAAGTACTTATACTTGTGTTACTTGCTTTCGGTTTAGCAAATAGGTTCAATGAAGGTAAAGAACAACTCAATTCATTGATTAATAAATTAAATCTTATAATGGAAAAATCTGAATTAGTTGCTGAACTTGCTAAAGATGTTATGAATAAAGATGATTTATACGTAATTGGTCGTGGGGTAGCTTATCCAGTAGCAATGGAAGGTGAGTTGAAAATCAAGGAAATTGCTTATATCCATGCAGATGCTCTAGCTGGTGGTGAATTAAAACATCATACTCTTGCCCTTATAGAACCTGGTGTTCCTTGTATTGCTCTTGTTCCAAATGATGCTACAAAAGATGATATGATAAATAATATTATGCAGATAAAGGCCAGAGGTGGAATAATTATTGGTATTTCTTCATTAACTTTGCCTGAATTTGATTATCATATAGAAATACCAGCTGTTCCTTTAGAACCAATAGCTATGATACCCATTTTGCAATTAATAGCTTATCACCTTTCTGTTCTCAGAGGAAATGATCCTGACTTTCCAAGAAATTTGGCTAAATCGGTTACAGTACTCTAAAAACAGATTTTTTTTCTTTTATTTTTTCTATTATTTTTTTGTAAGAAATGTACATAAAAAAAATTAGTTAAATAAATAATTTATTAAATAACCTCTTTATTATTTTGTTAAATTACTATTTCGACGATAGGTTTATATATAAAGGGTTACCACATATTAAAAACACACAATATCTAGTGTTGTGGGGCCGAAAAAACACTAGTTGTTGTATTAACGGGTTAATACCGGAGGAAAAAACCGCTAAAAACCTTCTAAAAATCAAGAAAAAATGAAAAATCTTTGAAAGTGAGAATAATGAAATGTCCCTACTGCCAATCACCGAACACAAGAGTCGTTGATAAAAGAATTTCAGATGACCTTAAAGTAAACAAAAGAAGAAGAGAATGTTTACAATGCAATAAACGATTCTCAACATATGAACGAGTAGAGGACATAAAGCTAACTGTCGTCAAAAAAGATAAACGAAGAGAACCTTTTGATAGAGAAAAAGTGAAAAGAGGTATCGTAAAAGCTTGCGAAAAACGACCTATTGGCTTAGAAGAGATAGAAGAAATTGTTGATGAAATTGAAAGCGAATTAAGACAACATGATCAAATGGAAGTTGAATCATACATCATTGGTGAGCTTATTATGGAGAAGCTCAGAGAGCTTGATGAGGTTGCTTATATTAGATTTGCTTCAGTTTACAGACGTTTCACTGACATTGCTTCTTTTGTAGCTGAATTGGAAAAACTTCGTGTTGTTAAAGAAGTCCAAGTGAAATCACAAGATTCGACAGAGTTACTTCTTTTAGTTTCAGGTGATACTAAAGAAGAAATTTCAGGTTGGGATCGAGGTAAAATTACTAAGGCACTTATTCGTGAAGCTGGCTTGTCAAAAATTGACGCTGAAACTATTGCTGCTGAAGTTGAACGAAAGATCTTTGCTTCTGGAATAGAAACAATTTCAGTAGATTTAATACGAAGTCTTGTAGATAATGAACTTTTCATTAGAGGTTACAGTACTAAACTTCAACAACAAAGAACAATAGGTATCCCTACTTATGATTTAAATCAATTAATTCTTTCAAAGAGTCAAGAAAATAGTAATGTGGTTGCTAATAATCCTGAAGCAGTAAATCTTGCAATTGCAGAAACAATTCTAAAGAAATATGCTTTACAAGAGATATTTTCACCTGAGGTTTCTAATGCTCATAGAAAAGGCAAAGTATACTTGCATGATTTAGGATTCCCAGTAAGAGTTTATTGTTCAGCTCATAGCTTAGAATACATCAAAAAATATGGGTTGAATTTATTGAACTTGTCTACTATTTCAAGTCCAGCAAACCATGCTGATACTTTAACAGGGCATCTAAATACATTCTTAGCATCAATGCAAGCATATTATGCTGGTGCATTAGGATTAGCCTATTTGAATATCTTTTATGCACCATTTTTCGTTGATATACCATATAAGCAAATAAAACAAGAAGCTCAAAGGTTAGTCTATTCCTGTAGCCAAAATGCTTTCTCTCGAGGAGGTCAAACCCTCTTTGTGGATTTCAATATCCATATGGGAATTCCAGGTTATATTAAGGATATTCCAGCTATTGGTCCTGGAGGAAAATATACTGGTAAAACATACGGTGAATATGAAAAAGAAGCTCAATTATTTGCTAAAGCCTTAATGGATGTCTGGTTAGAAGGAGATGCTCAACATAAAGTCTTTCCATTTCCAAAATTTGATTTACATGTAGATCAAAACAGTTTTGATGATCCAAACCAATTGGAACTACTTAAATATGCATGTAAAGTTGCTTCTGAAAATGGTTCAACTTATTTCATTTTTGATAGAGATGAAGTTAATCTCTCAATGTGCTGTCGTTTAAAGACTACAATTAAAGACACTTATATGATTGAACATCCTGAAAGTATGCGTTACTGTGGTTTCCAAAACGTGAGTATTAACCTACCACAAGCAGCATATCGAGCTGGGAAAGGAAATATTGCTGGGTGTATTGAAGAAATTAAGCAAGCTATGGATATAGCTATGAAAGCTCATTTGGAAAAGAAAGAATTCATTCATAAACTTATGACTAGAGAAAATGGAACGCTATGGCAAATTGGCAAAAAAGCTGAAGATGGTCGACCATATGTCGATTTAGATAAATCAACCTATATTATTGGTGTGATAGGATTAAATGAGTGCGTTCAATATCTTATCGATGAGCAACTACATGATAGTGACCAAGCTTACAAGTTGGGTTTAAGAATTATTGCTGCTATGAATCTTAAAGCTAAAAAACTTGAGGAATTGAATGGCCTTCATGTTACATTAGAAGAAACTCCCGGAGAAAGTGCTCCTTACAAGTTTGCTCGAACTGATATTCAAGAGTATCCTGAAAGTATTCAGTATGTGAAAGGCGATTTAGAAACAGGAGCTATTTATTATACAAATAGTGCCCATTTTGCTGCAGATGCACCAATTGATATAATAGATCGAATTTCAAAACAAGGAAAATTCAATACTCTCATTGAGAGTGGATCTATCACCCATATCTTCATTGGTGAACAAAAAATCTCAACAGAGTCTATTCTCAATCTTGTACGAAAGACCTGGGATAATACTCAAAGCGCTCAAATCGTTTTCTCACCGGAGTTTACAGTTTGCAGAGACTGTGGACAAGTTAGTAGGGGTTATGGACGAGCTATGAGTTCATCGGCTCATAGTGAATAAGTGGAAAGAGAAAGAGACCAATCGAACAAAGTACACTCGAGGAAAAATAAGAATGGAACAGGCAAAAATCGAACAAAAAGTCGCAGAAGTAACTGAAATCGAATCTGCATACGAACATGAGAAAAATATCGAATTGGGTAAATCTTGCTCGCCAAGCTGTCCATATTGTCAAAGTGATAATGTGTACGGTATGAGTCGAGTAGTAGGATATTTCAGTGTAATAGAAAACTGGAATAGATCTAAAAAAGCAGAGCTGAAGAGAAGACAAGAAGGAAACTACTGGTCTACAGAAGTGTAAAACCACTTGAAGATCAGTCTCTTCTCTTCTCTATTATCTTTTTATCGTAATTAACTAAGAATTATAATAAAATAATAATGAGGTTATTATATGAAATTAAAAATCTTTACTAAAATGGATTGTCCTAATTGCCCAGCTGCAAAAGAGCTAGGGAAAAAACTCCAAAAAGAAGGAACTGTCATAGAATGGTATGATTTAGATGAAGAAGAAGGTTTGACAGAAGCTGTCTTTTTCGATGTTCTTTCGACACCTTCTCTAATAATCACAGATGAAAGTGATTGTGAAATTAAAGGTTGGAGAGGAGAAGTCCCACCTATAACTGATATTCAAAAGAATATGAGTAATAAATAAATAAATAATTGAGTGGAAGGTATCTTGCCAGACTTAGAGATCAAAGGCTATCGACAAGGATCACTTATTGAATGGTCTGGATTGATAGTTGACAGTATTTTCTTAGCAGGTTGTGATTTCAGATGCCCTTATTGTCACAATCCTGATCTAATTACTCTAGATAAAGTAGAAAGTTATGACGTTAATATAGTTCTAGAAGAGATAGATAAACGGGCGAAAAGTAAATGGTTAGATGGTGTATCAATTACTGGTGGAGAACCTGCATTAAATAAAAGACTTCCAGAATTTTTACGAATTTTAAAGAGTATGGGTTTGAAAACCAAAATAGATACTAATGGAAATCATCCAGAAGTAATTAAGGAATTATTTGATAATAATTTATTAGATTACATAGCAATGGATGTTAAAGCAACACCTGATAAATATAACTTAGCAACGAAAAGGAAAGTTGATATTAAACGTATAAAAGAAACCATTAAGCTAATAATAAATTCAGGATTAGACCATGAATTTAGAACAACAGTTGTACCAACAATAGTTGATCCTGAAAAAGATTTACCAATAATCGCTGAAATGATTAAAGGAGCAAAAAGATATTATATCCAACAATTCAGACCTCTTAGATGTTTAGATGAATCTTTTGAAGAATTGACACCATATACACTAGTTGTTCTCGAAAGGGCATGGAATAAAATAAAAGATCAATTTGAAGTTTGTGAAATAAGATAAAAGAAAGTTCTTTTTTTTTGCTTAGAAGAATATTAGTAGCTTTTAAAAAGTGATTCGTTTGTCAATAATATGAGGTAGTAAAAATTGTCTCCAATGACGGAATTGATCCATAATGGTATTATGATTACTGATATAGAAAACCTTGGATTAAAGATTGAAATAAACGGCAAAGAACATAAATTAACTCCAAAACAAGAACAAATGGCTTTAGCTTGGGTTAAAAAGCTCTCTACCGTTTATGTCGAAGATCCCATATTTTGTGAAAATTTCTTCAAAGATTTCAGTGAAGCGCTTGGTTATAAAAAATTAACAGATGAGGATATTGATTTTACTGAGGTTATAGATTATGTTGAAGCTGAACGTGCAAAAAGAGAGGCTATGACTAAAGAAGAGAAAAAGCAAGCACGAGAAGAAAGAAAAGTCATTAGAGAGACATTAATCGAGAAATATGGCACAGCTACCTTAGATGGAAATAAAGTTGAAATATCAAATTGGACAGCAGAACCTAGTAGTATTTTTATGGGTAGAGGAGAACACCCTATGCGTGGAAAATGGAAAGAAGGACCTACTTATGAAGATATTACATTAAATCTAAGTCCAAATGCTGAAAGACCACCTGGTAATTGGAAAGAAATCGTTTGGGAACCAGAATGTCTATGGATAGCAAAATGGGAGGATAAACTTTCAAGTAAAACAAAATATGTTTGGTTATCTGATACCACTCCTATCAAACAAGATCGTGAAATAGAAAAATATGATAAAGCAAAATTAGTTGGAAATAATCTCGAGAAAATACGATTAGAAATTTTGAATTCATTGGATAATGGTGATAAAAGGAGAAGAAAAGTCGCTACTGCTTGTTTTATTATAGATCAATTAAATATGAGGGTAGGCGATGAAAAGGATGAAGACGAAGCTGATACTGTTGGTGCTACAACTTTACGACCTGAACACATTAAGATAAAAGATAATATTGTTTATTTTGATTTTTTGGGAAAAGATTCTGTTGAATGGAAAAAAGAAAAAGAATTCCCTGAAAAATTCATTAAAGTCTTACAAGAATTGATAGAAGAAGCAAATCAAAGCGAGGATGATAAAGCACAGCTATTTTCTGATGTTAATAGTAGACATGTAAATGCTTTCTTAGGAGAAATTGTTGATGGTTTAACAGCTAAAGTTTTCAGAACTTTTCATGCAACAAACACAGTAAGAAGCGAATTAGAACAATCCGATATAAGTGAATCAGATCCTGAATTTGCTAAAAAAGAAGCTGCTGTGATGGCTAATTTAGAAGCAGCAGTAATTTGCAATCACATGAAACAAGTTCCTGCTAATTGGTCTAACAGATTACAAACATTCAGAGAACGAAAAATGAAAGCTGACGAACGAACAGCTAAAGCAGAAGAAAATCAGAAGCAAAAAGAAGCTAGACTTGAGGAATTAAAACAAAATCTCAAAGAGAAAAAGAAGATTTTACAAGACCAAGAAAAAATATTAGATGAAGTAAAAAATGATCATAAAATTTTAAATGAAGCAGAAAAACCTACAGATCCAAAAGAGAAAGAGAAATATAAGAAAGATCTTGAGAAAGCAAAGAAAAAAGTAGATGTTCAAAAAAGAAAAGTTGATGCTGCAAATAAGCGTGTAGTAACTGCTCAAAACCAGGTAGAAAAAGGTAAAAATACCGTTGGTACTGCAAAAGAAAGGGTATATAAAGCTAAATTAGCATATAAGAAAATAGATTCACAAGAAAGAATCTCAAAGAAAACAAAAGAATGGAATCTTGGAACAAGCTTAAAATCTTATATTGATCCCAGAGTGTATTACGATTGGGGGAAAGAAATTGATTATGATTGGCGAAATTATTATTCGAATACGCTCCAGAGAAAATTCTCTTGGTTAGAACGGGATGAAAATGATTAGAAATCAATTATTTGATGCCTAAAAAAACATTTAAAATCTAGAAAAAA
>JAEORM010000268.1 GCA_016840905.1 Candidatus Gerdarchaeota archaeon
AGTACCATGACTGCACTTAACCATTGTAAGCTAGTTTTTTGTTTTTTGTTGATTAACTCATCAATTTTATTCTTTTGTTCTTGTTTCAGTAAAAAATAATCTTTATCCATACTATGCTTTGTCTCTTTAGATTCAATATCACTTAATCGTGACGCTGCTCTTGAGCGTTTCTCTTTCTCTCTTCGATCCTTTATTCTTTGAGATCTTACGCGTTCTTCATGTTCACTCTCTGATGAATCTGTATTAATTGCACTTGCACAACAACAGCAAATATCACATGCAGCATCATCAAAAGCACAGCATAGTAAATCACATAAACCACTTGATAAAAACAATGCCCCAGGTGTATTGTTGGAGATTTTCTTTAATTTAATGTAACGTATTATGAATTTTAATTGCACTAATAAAATTACACTGAGAAATAAAGCTAATATAGCAATAGACTCTGAGTTCAATCGATTACTTCCCCCTGCCAGTTAATGATTTTTCTTATTTAATAGCATTTTCTAGAATTAAATAGCACATTTTTACTCCAGGATTAATTCTAATATAAATTCCAATAGTTTATCCATGTTTGTTTTGTCTTTTGCGGAAACCTCTAAATATTGCATATTCCTTTCCTGAGCAAATTTCTTTACCTCTGCTTTATTTACAGTTCTTTCTAGATCGATTTTATTACCAACTAGCATTTTCTGTGCAATGCAATCTTTTGCTCTCTCATACCATAGCTGAAGATTCTCAAATGATTCTCTCGAGTCAACACTATAAACTAAAATAACACATGATGCTTCTTCTAATATTCGCGGGAGATAGGACGAGCTTATAGATTTTATTTGCTCTCTATCCCAAAATAGTAGTTTAATCTCCTTTTCTTTACCAATTGGTATGAATTCAATAAAAGAAATCATATCATAATTGATAATGTAATTACCAGTGTATGTACCGGGTAATGAGTGGCTAATAGCGGTCTTTCCTACAGCATTATCACCCAATAAAATGATTTTATAAGAATCATTAGAGTTTTTCATGGGAATACATCCATTATTAGGTTTCTAATAATATTTTATATAATCCCATTGATAATAATCATTTGGATGATTGCTTATGCTCTCTGAACAAGAAATCACAAAGACCATCATTGATTTTATTCGCCAAGAAACAGGCTATACTAAGGAAGCAACCTTTGGTATTGGCTATGATGAATTTACTGTTAAATCTCGAGAGGAATTGGAAAAGGGTAGCATTAAAGTAATCTTCAAACATTTTTTCGAAGAAGATGGATTCTCACAATACCCTAAAACTCATGAGCTAGAAGGTTTTTTTGTTCTTGATAAAGAGGGAAAAATTCTCGATTGGTTAATAGAAGAAATCTATACTGGTCCAGGATCAACTTTAGGTCCATATAAAAATATCAATTACAAGGATTTTGATTAATTAACTCCTATCTCTAACCTAATGAGATAGCGAAAATTATTGCAGCAATAATAACTACCACTGCGCCAATAGTACACCCAATCAATAAATTACGTGTTCTCTTTTTTTGTCGTTTTTCCGAATCTTCTATTTCCTTATATTCAGCTTCTCGTTTTACATACTGCTCTCTACGGATCTTCATTTCGAAATATCTCTCAATACCAGACTGTGTCAGTTGATATTTTTCAACCATGCCAGTTAAATCAAGTTTTGAAACATGAAATAAAGTCAAGTAATTTGCACCAAGTATTTCTTTGATTATTGCTTTTACATCATCCAAACTAATGCTAAACCAAATCTTTTTTTGAGTTTTTCTTTGCTCTATTTCATTCATAATTTCTTCAATTGAGATTTTTTCATAACGTTTCTCGTATAATATTTCCATAACAAGGCCATATTGTAACGCCATTGATTCAGACATATATATCAAATCCCCCTGTAGGATAACAACTAAATCTATACTATTTTTTCATTTAAATAATATTTTCATTAAAAAAAGCAATAAAAAATTTAAACTTTGAATTATTATTCATCTATATTATGAAAGCTTTAATTATCTATTATACTATGGGCGGGAGAACGAAGAGAACAGCATTAGCGATAGGTGCTGAATTAGCAAATTATGAGTTGACTTATTTTCCAGTTGAATTAAAAGGTAGATTCATCGAGAAGATAAAACAATTTGATAGACTGGAGAAAGGTGATTTCTCTGAGCTAGAACCTGGATTGAGTAACCTTGATGCTGCAGGGTATGATTTAGTCTTGTTTGGCATGCCAACTTATGGATCAAAACCTCCTGGGACCTTTAATGAAATCATAAAACGAATAGCTAATCTCAATGGAAAAAAAGTTGTTATTTATACAACCGCTCGTTTCAGTGGTGGAAAAGCACTTGAATTTATGAAAGAGCAAATTGAAACAAGTGGTGCTCAGATAATAAACCAAACTACTTTCAGAAGACTTTTCTACCTGGGAACAAGAAAAGCTAAGAAATTTGGCAAGGAAATTAATTCATAGATTAATTTTCCTTCTTTTATTACAAATCAGTTTGATATGATAATGATTTAGTCTCAGGGTTTTAGCTCAAATAGTTTATTTTTTTATCACCAAGACTAGAAATAAGCTTTATAACAAAAAATTGAATTCATTATCTTAAAATTCATAGGACAATTATCATGTCTAATAACTCTAATAATGATTTAATTGATTGTTATACTATTGAAGATAACAATTATTTCTATAAATATGGAATTCTTTCTCTCAAATACTTAGAAACCATGAAAGAGGATGTTGCTAAATTAAAACGAGAGAAAAAATTGAGTGATCATAAATTCTTTTTAAGATCCATGCAAAGGAGAGATATGGATAAACCATCTGATTTCCCAGAAGCAAAATACTTAATTGTTGTTGCCAGAGCTAGGAAACTAGCTTTTATCAATTTTCATTATAATGGTAAGAAGTATGAGATTACTGTACCACCAGATTTTCATAATGATGGTGATGCAGATGAGGACATTGAAAGAGCTCTACAAAAACATGTTATCAAAAAACCAGGATACAAACTTGTTGAAACAGAAAAAATACATTTAAAATTAGCTGCAGTTCGTAGTGGTTTAGCAAAATATGGTCGAAATAATATTTGCTATGTTGACGGAATGGGTAGTTTCCTAACATTATCTGCTTATTACACTGATTATGATTTTCAAGATGAAACGATCCACGAGATTAGTATGATGGATAGATGCAAAAACTGCACTATTTGTATAAATAACTGCCCAACAAAAGCTATTAGCAAAGATCGATTTACTATAGATGCCGGAAAATGTATCACAATATACAATGAACATCCAGGTGAATTTCCTGAATGGTTAGATAAACACTTTCATAATGCCATTGAAGGGTGTTTATGTTGTCAACGTTTTTGCCCAGCAAATAAGGAGGTAATCAAAAACACTGTTACACTTGAAGATATTACAGAAGATGAAACAAATGCTCTTCTTGACAATCTTGACAATCCTGAATTGTTAAGCTCATTAATAAAAAAGCTGAAAATGTTTACACCTGAAGATGCAAGTGAGGAATTACCAATCATAAGGAGAAATTTAGAAGTTCTAATCAAATGATTTATTTCAAGAATCCATAACTCTTTTATTTTTTAAAGAAATTTAAATTTAAGAATAAAAAAGAGAAGAACAAATTGGCCAACTTGTTAATATTAGGGATATTTCTAGCTCTAGCAGGTGGTATAGCTAATAACTTAGGAGCACTTTGTCAAAAATATGCTATTAACAAGATTCCAAAAGAAGAAAAGGAAGCTGGTTTTTTCAAAAAATTATTGAAAACGCCTTTATGGCTTTTAGGACTTTTTCTAATCATCGCAGCTAGTGGTGTGCTCCAAATGGCTGCTCAATGGTATATTGGTGGGGCATTAATACCTGGATTATTAGCAATCGGCATGATTGTGCTAACAATTGGAGCAGTGAAAATCCTTGGTGAAAAAATGAGGTTAATGGAATATCTTGGGATAGCATTAATGATAGGGGGAGTATTAATGATCGGCCTTAGTTCTTTAGAAATCACTAGTGACGATATGACCAATTTAATTGATAGATATTTCTTAATACGGTATGGTATTTTCACAGGGATTTTATTGATTTTCTGGTTAGTAAGCAGACAAATAGGTAAAAGAATTGATAATAGAAGCTGGAAAACTGTTTTTCTAACTTTTGGTTCGAGTTTCCCTTATGCCATAGCCAATGCTTGGTTACAACCTATGATTTTTACTGCTACTGAGCTTTTTACTGGTAATGCTTCTGTTTTTAATATTGTTTTTTTCATTCTTTCTCTAGGTTTGTTGGGAGTGATTAACGTTTTTGGCATGGCTCATCTCCAAGATGCTTTCAAACATGGCGATGCTAGTAAAGTTTATCCAATAGGTAATATACCACAACAAATAGCACCAATTGTTTTGTATTATGGAATTTATTTGAAGACTTCCCCCTTGCCTTACTCCTTATATCTACTCATTGCTGGTGTGATAATAATTCTCATTGCAGGTTTCTTACTTGGTGCTAAGCAAGGAGAATTAGAAACCATGGATTTGACTACACCTACCGATAACTTGGAAAATTCAAAGAAAACGAACAATAGCGAATTGTAACATCTAAGATTTTTAAGCTGGTCATATTATTATAACATAATATTTATCAAAGAAGCTATTAAATCTTGTAGAGATAGATAATGGTAATATATTCACAACATACATGTATTATAATTTTCGCCCAAAATGATTGGAAAGATAAGGATTATGATTCTATTAATGTGAAGATATTAACGGGACTTTTTAGTGGAGCAGACCATTCTGATTGCGAGGTGTGTTTATCTTGTCCCGTTTGTCGAGCTGAATGGGAACTCTTCGATCCAGAAAATTCAGGAGAATATGTGCAAATTTGTGAATATTGCGAGGTATTGCTACCTCTAATGAAGGATCAACTAACAAGTGATGGATTGATACTCTTTTCTCATACATTGTTGAAGCTAGATGTTTTGAAACAATTCGTTGATTATTCTTTAAAGAGTAAAAAAATCAAGAAAATCTTTATCTTAGAACAAGATGATTATGTCAATAAGAAAAGTACAAAACCAAATAAGCTTTTAGAACAAATAAAGCAACAAACGATTAATTGTAGCGAATTTATCGAATTGATAAATTCTAGTAATTTCCAATACAATATACTATACGAAGTTTTCAAGGTTAAATACTATTAATTAATTCTTGAACTGAAAATTTGTAGCATTTTTCTACTTTATATGTTTTAAATCCCATGCGTTGGTTAATAGATAACATTGGGGCATTTATATCAGCATTACCAGTAATGAAAGAGGTTACCTCAGGTAGGTTTTCTTTTATCCAAAATAGCATTGCTGCCTTCAACCATTTGCCTAGACCTAGCCCTCTCTTTTCTGGTAAAACACCAGTTAATTCTTGTTCTGCAATGAAAGGCATTTTTGATGAATAATTAATCTCTGTTAAACCACTTAATGTTCCATCCGCTTCTTTGGTGACATAAGTAATCCACCTAATACCTGATGTTTTAAAATACTCCTCTCGTATTCTACGCGATTCTATAGTTTCAATTGGTGTTGCAGATAGATCACCTTGAGGAACAGTTTGCATTATTTTTGTAAATAATTCAACATATACTTGAGCGATATTCTCTGGTACATCTTCAAACATTAGTAATGAAATATTTTCATTCTTTGCCAGCTCTTCACCTGCAATTATCCAATCCTTCATTTGATTCCAATCTACTTCTTTGAAAAGTAATCTATTTAATGCCCCCTCTAATGCTAGTTCCCCACCTAATCGTTCACAAAATTGATTGCCTGACTCTAAAAATGATGCTACCTGTAGAAATTTAACATCCTCATCAATTTTAATTTTATCAACGATCTTTCTGAAAAGATCTGTTCCAATCCCTTTTCTTCGGTACTCATTATCAACAGCAATTCTAAACCACAATGCTGCTTTTTGTTCCTTATAAGATGGATGTTGCAATGTTAGTTCTTCTAATCTTGATTCACCAATAACTTTGAGTCCTTTTGATTC
>JAEORM010000269.1 GCA_016840905.1 Candidatus Gerdarchaeota archaeon
AATTAAGCTCTTTAATGATTTCACTAATTTACGAGTAATAACACATGGTGATGTATCACCACCGACTGATGTTTATAGAAATCATGATATTAAATTAGATTATAACGATTCAAAATCTGAGGAAGGGCGAGAAATTGTTAAAGATGGAGAGGCAGTAATTATTCAATCTCGCGAAAAGAAAATGGTTCCATATTTCTTAGCAGAGCATGTAAAATATCGAAGTGCAATAGTTACAGGCATGGCTTCAAGATTTAGGTATAAGGATTTTGATGCTTCGTTCCCCTTGTCATCTCATGCAAGTTTTGATGAATTACTAGATTATATTAAAGATGTATCACCAAAGACTGTCTTTACTCTTTACGGATTTGAAAAGAAATTAGCAAAAGCGATAGTAAATGAATTAGAAATACCTGCTATACCATTGAAAGATAAAACACTTGAACAAGGAATCGAAAATTCTTTAGAAATTGACTATTTAAGGAAAACTCAAATTACTTCACTAGGAATTGAAAAATCACCTTTGCAGGAAGAACAACAAAAAAAGGCTATACTTCAAAAGGATAAAACATTAGATGATTTTTTTAGAAGAGAATAAATTACAAGTTGTGATTTAATGTCTGATTATTTTGAAATAGAGTTAACGAAATTACAACCAAGCCAGTTGTATATAAGTAAAAAGAAACTATTACTCGTTCAAGAAAAAATCAATTCTAAGGATATTCATTCAATAGGAATTGTTCCAATAAAAAAAATGGATAATGAACTAATTTATACTGATGGCCATACTCGTGCATTTGCTGCTTTTTTAGCTGGTTTTACAACAATCTTGTGTGAAATGGAAACAGAAGATTTGGATTGGGAAATGTACCGTGAATGTGTTAAATGGTGTAAAGACGAAAGCATTTTTACTATTGCTGATTTGAAAAATCGTGTTATAAGTCATTCAGATTATGAACAATTGTGGTATAGGCGTTGTGAAATAATGCAAAATAAAATTATTGCTAAACGAAAGAAAGAAAAGAAAAATTAATACTTTCTCAAGATTATTTTTCTTGAATTATATTATCATATTTAATATCTCTTGCTTTTACAACTTCAACCTCTCGAGTAGAACAACCATCTTCAATTATCTTAACCAACTCAGCATTTAAGCTGTTACGATCAATAATTGCCCATTTTACTTTCTCTATGGTTTTGTCAATCATTTGCTCTACTATGCTTGTTGTTAAATTGCTTTTATGATACTTGGGTAGAATATGGCTTATAGCAACATTAGAAAGATCCATAATCTCATTGAATCTGGTTGTATAGTGTCCTCCACCAAAACATATGCTGGGTGTGATTTCAGATTCATCTTTATTTAGACATATGTCCATAATTGTTTTAGCAACTGCTTGTAAAGCATTAGCATTTTGGTATTCTACCTCTGTACTTCCTACTTCAATATAAATTAGAGGTGTTTTCATGCTAGTAGGTCCATGATGGGTTGCTTCAACTGTAACATCAAAATCTGTTAATGATAATTCATTTTTATAATTCTTCAACTGTAAATAGGCTTCTCTAATAGCTCGACAGGAACCATATGCAAGCTCAAATGGATTGCCACCATGGCTATTATCAGGACCTAAATTTCCTGTTATGTGAGTTAAGAGACTTGGTTTATTGGCCTCACTTTTATGACGAGAACCAAATAATAGTAAATCTGCATCAAGGTGATCACAGTGATCTGACTCAATAACATCCCGTTCAGAAAAAATCAATCTTATCTGTTTGTGTTTTAGGATTGGTGTTCCATCAAACATTTCATCTGTTTCTTCCCAGTTCCAATGGTTCAGTAGAGTTTCTCTAATGTTTCTACCACAAATGTTTTGTTTTGTAGTTATTATTACTGGTTTCTTAAGATTCAATTTTGACTCACCAAAGGTTATTTGTTCTACTTAGGTCAAACAACCTACTTATTTGTTTTAGTCTTAAAAGTATTCATTATAATTTAAATGAAATTGAAAAAATTAAAAAAAGTGGGCAAAAGTGCACCACTAAAAAATCTAGTCACCCATTAAGGCAAACATAACAGCTTTTTGTGCATGTTTTCGATTTTCAGCTTCATCAAAAACAACACTTTGTTTGCTATCAATTACTTCATCAGTAACTTCATAACCTCTGTGAGCTGGAAGACAATGGAGAAAGATTGCATCGGTTTTTGCATAGCTCATGAGCTTTTCATTAACTGAGAAATCTTTGAATGCTTTCAAACGTATTTCTTTTTGAGCTTCATCACCCATTGAAATCCATGTATCAGTATAGATAACATCAGCATTCTTGACACCAGCTGGGATATCGCTGGTAATCTCTAAAGTAGTACCATGTTTTTTAGCTAGTTCTTGTACTTTTGCAGTAATTTCCTTGTTAGGACGATAAATATCTGGGCAAACAACTGTTACATCCATACCTACTTTGGTGCAACCAATCATTAGAGAATGACAAACATTGTTACCATCTCCAACATAAACAAGTTTCAAACCTTCTAGTTTGCCTTTATGCTCACGAATGGTTTGTAAATCAGCTAGTATTTGACATGGATGATAAAGATTGCATAGTCCATTAATAACAGGTATTGATGAAAATTCAGCGAGAGATTGAAGCGTTTCATGTTTGTATACTCGAGCCATTATCCCACCTAAATAACGGGAAAGGACTCGGGCAGTATCAGCAGGAGTTTCCCCCGTACCAACAAGTTGAGTATCACGAAAACTAAGGAAGAGTGGTTGTCCACCAAGTTCCCAAATACCAGTTTCAAAAGAAACTCTTGTGCGGGTAGATGTTTTTTCAAACATCATTCCCAAGCTCTTTTTAAGAGGCTTACGATCAGGATGTCCACCAAATTTCTTATACTCTGCTTTTAATTCATCAGCTAGATTTAAAAGATAAAGAATTTCTTCTGCTGAATAATCAAAGAGAGTAAGTAAATGACGGCCTTTTAAGTTCATTATTTATTCCTCGTATCATTTTAGTTTCAAAACATAATAAGAATTGTCTAAACAATTAACAAACTTGTTTTGAATTCTTTTCACTTGGGCCGACCGAGGAAAAGATAAACTCGGGTTCATTCTTGTCAATGATGAGCTCTTTAATAAAATGTTCGTTTCAACTTAAAAATGGAAAAACTCTTTTTTTAGGTCATTTTTTCTTTGCAATTTTGTATAATCTCTTAAGTATCTGTATCTGACCAAAGTGAAGTATTTCATGTTCAAGTATGTGATATAAAATCCATTCGATGGTGAATTTTTCACCTTCTGATTCAATTATTCTATCAAGATCTTCATCTGTCATTTTCTTTAATCTTTCATAGATTTCTGTTCGAACAGTTTCCAATCGATTTAGATAGTATGAAATATCTTTATTTTTCATTTGTTCTATATTTACATTTGGTCGTAATGGGAATGCAAATTTCATTTCATCAAAATCTTCTTCTTTACCATCGATATCCATAAAGATCCATGACCATTCTACACCAGCGATATGTAATAGCAGAGTGCCAATTGTTTCAATGATTTTCTCATCTGGGGTAAAATCTAATTCATCAATAGTTAGTTCATTAACATTACGTAATAATTTCCCTCTAATTTCTTCCATTTGAGCAAACCATTGAGCCACCCTAGGTTGGAGATTATCAACTCGTTTAAGTTCTATAACATTCTTTGTCAAAACTAATCACAAATAAAAAATAAATAAAAGATAAAAAAAGCATTCGCTTTAGAAATTACTTGTCTGGAATTATAGAATCAGCAAACCAAGCTGAATCGAAGGGTATAAAATCCGAATATTTTTGACCTACGCCAATAAAAATTATCGGTGCTTTAGTAGCATATACGACTGAAAGTGCTGCTCCACCTTTAGGATCAGCATCTACCTTTGTTAAAATACTTGCATCAATACCGACCATTCTATCATATTCTTCTGCTTGTAATGCAGCATCATTACCTGTTAAGGCATCTGCTACAAAAATATTCAAATCTGGTTCAGCTATACGAACGATTTTTTGTAATTCTCTCATAAGATTTTTATTCGTTTGTAAACGACCTGCAGTGTCAGCTATTACCACATCAATTCCCTTTGCTTTAGCATGTTGGATAGTATCATAAATAACTGCTGCTGGATCAGAACCATATGTTTGTTTAATGATTCTTACACCTAATTTATCACAGTGTTTACTTATTTGATCAATTGCTCCAGCTCGAAAAGTATCACCAGCACCAATCACTACTGTAAATTTATTATTGATCAAATATTGAGTAAGTTTAGCAATGGTAGTAGTTTTTCCGGAACCATTTGGACCAAAGATAGCTAATACTGTTGGTTCACCTATTTTTTTATTTTCTTCAACAATTTTTATTAGATCAATTTTTTCTCCTGGTGATTCAAGAATGTCGATAATTGATTTTCTTAATGCATCATAGGTAATCTTTTTTCTGGAAATAAGTCTGCCTATTTTTGTATTTATTAGAGCATTTTCCACATCTTTGGTAATTTTTTCGGCAATTGGGACTGCAACATTATTACCAATCAATGCTAATTGAAGTTCGTACAAAGGTTTCTCTAAATTTTTTGGGGTAAGTTCTTTTTGTGTTATTTTCTCTACAATAGAATCTATCCCATGCCTTAATTTTTTGAACATAATTGCAACACTCATTTCTAGTTTTTAGATAATAAACACAATCGCTATTATATATTAATCATTTTAAAATTAAGTATATTAAAAAATTAATGAGTTAAAATGACTATCTTTAACTCACTAAACTTGGGTCATAAGTTGGTTTTGAAGGGCCTTGCATTTGTTGATAGATTGCTTGAGCTTTTCGTTCCATAAGATTAATTTGATTAATTATTTGTTCCAATTGTTCAGCTAAAGCTATTCGTTCTTTCTCAACTTCATCCATCCGATTATCAACTTCTTTGATTGCCTCATCAAGGCTTTTCTCAACGATAACACCTGAACCAACGTTGTAAAATACTTTGTCAGTTTCAATTGGTTTAGCACGAAGCATTATACCTGAACCTAATTGGATCAAAGTTTCTTCAGGATTTGTTTCTTCTTTTAATCCAGTTAAAGTTGCTTTTGATCTACTTAAATCGATGAGATAATTTTGTAAAGTTTCAATTTGCATTTGAAGTTGCTTTCCATATTCATCAAATCTCTGCAACTCATTCGTTATTGACTGGAATTCATTTCGTAATTCATCTTCGCTCATAATTTACACCACATCTAATAAAAAAGACAGTCAAGTATATTAACTGACTTTTTACATTTTATTGTCTAAGCTTTATGTTTTCATCAGAAGCTATTTCTTTTAGAATTGGATCTTTTAATTCAGAATCACTTATCTCTTTAACTTTCTCTACACTCAAAAGACGTCGTGCAATTCGATGTTTGCTTCCAATCCTTGAGTAAGCTTGTTCTAATGCGTCTTTTTCTGAAACAGCTCTAACATCAACTTCGTATTTTTCATTTAATGTAAGTGGTTTTCTCATGAATGTTACTCGATAATTCTTTACTTGCACTTCTTTTGGCATTTTTCATCCAACTCTCAATTTACTATTTGAACAAATTTCTAATGGGTTTTTATTATTTTTGTATATAATGTTAATTAGCTACATTCCCCGTAATGTTTGGAATATTCTTTGAAGTTCAGGACCAGTGGTATCTTTACCGGTAATTGCTCCTCTAGAATTAGCAAAACAACCAATACTAACAAATGGAACACCTCTATTGATGGTCCCTACATTTACAGGAACACCTAATCGTTGACTTAACCAAGTCATTTCCATTTCTGTTGTTAAAGGGTGTACTAATACCCCTTTATTAGTTGCTAATGCATGCGATCCGACTAAAGGGGATTTTATAATATTGCCTCGTTCGACCTCAACATCTAATGTTTCACTAATAACATCAATTGCTTCTTGTTCCATCTTCTCATGAACAATTGCTCCATGATCATTAACTAGAACACTATTCCCAAGACAAGTAATCTTGCTTTCAACAATACCAATAGCTATTGAATCACCAAAAGCTTCTTTGATTTTATCATATTCTCTTGGGGTTATTATATGAGGTAGAACAATTCCTTTAGAATTTGCAGCTGCTAAGATACCTACTAAGGATGAATCGCCAATATCAAGTCTTGTAATAGGAACTTCTAAAGCCTTAGCTATCGCTTCTTCGGCCTTTTTGGTCCAAGTTTTTGATATTATGGCAAATTTATCTGTGGCTAATCCAAATGCTCCTAAAGTAGAGAGCCCATTCACAGATGTTCTGATAATATTCATTTTATTCACCTTGAGTAGAATTTATCTATTTTATTAAGACGCCTCAAACTAAAAATACCTATATAAATCATTTTGCTAGAATGACTATTGCTGCAAAATCATTTTACAATAAATAGTGAATATTTTAAAGTGTGGCATAATTAATAATACTTATGTCAAAATTCAAAGTAGTATCAATTTCTCATTCAATCGATCCAGATGGCATTGGTTCCCAAGCGATTATCTTTCGGTATTTTAGGGAATTAGGGATAGAACCTGTGGGTTTTTTAGCTGATTATCATAATTTCTCTGAAGTATTAACTACTGCATTAAAAGAAGAACCAACAGTTTTAATCATTAGTGATATCGGACTGAATCAAGAGGTAATTCAATCTTTTATTGAACAAACAAAGGATTTGCAATTGAGAAAAATTTGGATTGATCATCACAAAGCTCCAGACAATTTTAAGAAGCAAATTAAAGAGGTAACTGAAGAATTCATTCATGATACTACTGTTTGTGCAGCAGAATTAACTCAGAAACGATTTATGGCAGAAGATAATATTTCCAAAAAAATCGCCCAAATTGGTCACAATGGTGATTTTGATGTTCATGATCGTTTAGCAAATATCTTCTATACCATGATAGACTATTATCGATTTTCTAATGATGATCTTATCCGAATACGTGAAATGTTAGTCAAAGGTGATTTTGAAAGTAAAGAAATAACTGAAGAATATTTAGCAGCCTATAAAGTCTTTGAAGCTGAAAGAGATCGTATTCGTAAGGAATTAAAATTAATTATTATTGATAATAAATCGATAGCTATTGCTTACTCAAGTATTTTGCCTAGGGGGAAGATGACAAAATTCTTATCTGAAATTAGTGATGCAGATGTCCTTTTATCTATCGATACAACGAATTTCCGAATTGGTTTACGAAGTGATAAGTATGATGTTGCATCAATTGCAGCTAAATTTGGTGGAGGAGGACATAAACATCGTTCAGGTTTTACGTTTAATAAGGCATTAACAACAAATAATGAGTTAAGTGAAGAATTCACTAAACTCTTAGAAGAAGCTTTTTTAGAAACATCTGAAGGGTAAATTTCTTTTTGAGAGTAATGTTATTTAACAACTATAATAATCTACTACGTGGTAATAAAAAATGATAAAAGAACGTCAAAAAAGATTACAAAATTTAATTAAAGAAGCAAAAGCGGAATGTCTATTGTTATTCCCTGGGGTAGACTTGTTTTATGCTACAGGATTAAATATTCACCCAAGTGAACGATTAACCCTTTCAATACTTCCTAAAGAAGGAGAACCAATATTTATCTGTCCAAGTTTTGAAAAAAGTAGAATGAAAAAAGGCATACATAGTGGATCTATTGAAACATGGGAAGAAGATGATAATCCGTTTGAATTATTAGGGTCAATTATTAAAGATCAAGAACTGGAAAATAAAAGAATTGCTTTGGATAATAAACTATGGTTTGAATGGTTTGTGAAAATTAAAGAACAATTACCAAAGGCTGATTTTGTTGAGTCAACAAACATTGTTGCAGTAGCACGACTAATAAAATCAGAAGAAGAAATTACAATTATGAAAAAAGCAACGCAAATCGCTTCTGAAGCTATCATTAAATCCTTTAAACAAGTAACTCCTGGAATGACAGAAACTGATGTGTCAAATATTGTTAAAGAGGAATTAGCTAAAGAAGGTACACCTGCTTTTAGTTTAGTACAATCAGGTCCAAATTCAGCTCTCCCACATGGAACACCAACAGGTAGAACGATTGAGAAAAATGATGTTCTATTAATTGATGCTGGCCCTTTATACAATGGTTATTATGGTGATATAACTATAACCTCTGTAATAGGTGAACCAAGCGCTAAATTCTTAAAAATCTATGATGTTGTCTATGAAGGGAATAGAGCTGCTTTTGAAGCATCCAAAGAAGGAGCACTAGCAGAAGATGTTGACAAAGCTGCTCGAGATTATATTACACATGCAGGGTATGGCAAATATTTTACTCATAGACTAGGTCATGGGATAGGCATGGAAGGACATGAAGCACCTTATATGGTTTCAGGAAATAAATTAGTACTAAAATCTGGTATGTGCCACACAATAGAACCTGGAATCTATATTGAAGGTGAATTTGGTGTTCGTATAGAGGATGATGTTGTTGTAAGAAAAGATTCTTGTGAATTCCTCTATGAATCTCCTAGAAAGATTTGGGAATTGATATGATAAATGGGTGTTGATTTTACACGGACAAGAGGGAGTTATATTCTTTTTTTAAGTACCAATAATCAAACTACTCAGATTATTAGCAAATTAGGAGAATTGTCCTTTTTACCAGGAATTTATCTTTACATAGGTTCAGCACTAGGTCTAGGAGGGTTAGTAAAAAGAATAGAAAGACATCTAAAGAAATCCAAAAAAATTTTCTGGCATATAGACAATTTAACTTCAAGTGATTTTTTTACAATTACAGCTTATATTGAAATTTATAATTATAAAAAGCTAGAATGTAGTATAGCAAATCTCATACGAGAAAATTTTAGCGAAGAAGAATACATTGAGTATAAAGGCTTTGGGTCATCAGATTGTTGTTGTGAATCACATTTACATCAAATAAAGAAGAGATTTGATGAAATAGTATCAATTCTTAAATCAAAATTAAGTCAATATGATTTTAAATTAACACAAGTAAAAGATTAAATTCTCAATGATATGTTTCATAAGGAAAAGTCTTTATTGACTAATAAAATAATGAAATTACCATCTAGTCTACCCTATGTAGGGATAAATATGTCAGAAGTTGAAACAATAGTCTATTTTAAGAAATCAGGTCCAGAAAATACTGAAAAAGCATTGAAATTAGCTTATGAATACGCTGTTGAATATAAAATACCAAAAATCGTCATTGCTTCTTCAAAGGGAACTACTGCTGCAAAAGCCTTAGATATTGTTGAGAATCCTGATATGATGGTGATTATCACTCATTCTTATGGTTTTATTCAACCTGGCGAAAATGAATTTGATGCTGATTTGCTTGATCTTATAAAGAAGAAAAATATCGCTGTTTTAACAACGACACACGCTTTTGCAGGAGTTGACCGAGCTATAAGGCGTACACATAATACCTGGCAAATAGCTGAATTAATAGCTGAAGTTTATAGAACATTTGGACAAGGAACAAAAGTATGTGCAGAAATCACTTTAATGGCCGCAGATGCGGGATTAATTCCAATGGATACAGATATCTTAGCTGTAGGGGGAACTGGTCGCGGTGCTGATACAGTGTGGCAAATTAAACCTGCAAACACTTTTAATTTCTTTGATTTAAGAATGAAAAAATGCTTATGTAAACCAATCTCTTCGGGTAAAAAAGATTGATTATAGCAATCGTTTAGCTGCATCCTTCAAATATTTGCGAGCATTAAAACGAGTGCCCTGTTTTATTATCATCTTCTTAAATTCATTATATTTAATTTCCGAAAGGTTAAATTGAGTTTTCAATAGCTCAAAAATTTCGTTTTCATCTATATCTTTTGGCAATTTTGCAATAAACTCTGCAATATCCATTATAGATGCATCTTTTATGTATTCCTTTTTAGGATGGCCAAAAATCTCTTTTACAAAAACTTCATTTTTTTTGTCGTTTAAACGAAAACTCAATTCAAAGAATTCTCCTTCTCTTTTGGGTAAAACCTGAACTTCAAACGATAATTTATCATCTCGTAAACAAAAACCTAGGGCTTCATCAAAACTTGCTTCTTTTAATTCAATTTTCTCTTCTAATCGATCAAGCAGAGTTTCGACATGTGTTTTAGAATCTATATTATAGACTAATTCTTTGACCAAATGCTTTCACCAAAGCAAGCTACAAATTATAATGATTTATATCAATAAAATGTTTTTCTATATAAGCTGATAATATTCAATAAAAAAAGAAAAAATATTGGAAGATTTTTCCAATATCCTATTTTCTGCTTTTATATCTAAATCGTATAATTGCTAAAACTGCAACTATAGCAAATACAGTCGAACCGAAAACATATCCTGATATAAATCCTGAAGGTGCTACAGTAATTATAACTGTTCCAGGATCAGGTGTATCAGCAACGAAATCTTTAGAGCAATCGTTAGTATCACTATTAGCTGGATCCCTATGTAGGCTTAAACTATCAGACATAGATCCCGTCCAAGGTGTATGTCCTGAAAGACTACCAGTTCCCCAGACACATGCATCCTTTATGATGCCTTTAGGATCTTTCAAAATAACTTCATCACCAGTATTTGAAAGTATTATATTAGTATAGACAACATCTGCTGATGCATCGGTTATGCCAAGATTCGTCATTTCAGTTAGGAAAATAGTTTCATCACGAACAAAGACCAACATATTAACATCTGAAATTATCGTATCTTCAGGGATTACAAAGCTATCTTCACCGTCTGTTAAGACCCATCCACCAATAAGGAACTCATGTTCATAACCATTGAATATCTCAATGAATTCACCACCTGGCTCGGTTACTGCATCATAACGAACTTCTGAGATCAATACTAGCCAATCTAATTCTGAGTCAATAATGTTGAAATCAATTTCAGTAATTATTGAATCACCAACAGAGGGAATTCCAGTTGCAGTTAAGGTATATATTCCAGGAGTATAAGAACTAATATCAATATTAGCTGTTTCATGACCATCAGGATTTGTCCAAGTATGGATAATTGTTGAGTCAATTTTAATTGTTCCAGAAGTGTAGGTTGTTCCATCAAAAATGACATCAAATAGATAAGAGTCAGCTATAGCTTCACCATATTTAGGTGAAACAATAGTTACAGTTGGAACTTCTGGTTCGAGAACATAAACAGATCCTGGATCTGGTGTAGATGCTTCAAAATCAACCGAACAATCATTTGTGTCAACATTTGCTGGATTTCTATGGAGACTTTTAGTTGCATCCATTGATCCTGTCCAAGGAGTATGTCCTGTAAGACTGCCAGTTCCCCAAATACAAGCATCCTTTATCGTTCCGGTTGGATCTTCTAAGATAACTTCATCTCCTGTATTGGCTAGTAATAAATCGGTATATTGTATATCAGGAGTGACACCAATAATTCCGAGACCAGACATTTCACTAAGGAAAGTTGATTCATCTCGTACTAATAATAGAACATCTTTAGCAGAAATAATTGTATCTTCAGGTATTATGTAGTTATCTTCATTATCAGTTAGAATCCATCCACCAACTAATAAATCTTGATTATAACCATTGTATAATTCTATAAATTCACCACCTGGTTCGGATACTCCCTCATATCGAACTTCAGATACTAGTAAGGCCCAATCAAGACTTGGATTAATAATATTAAAATCATTTTCAACAACAATTGGATCACCAACTGTAGGAATACCTGTAGCAGTTAAAGTGTAAATACCAGGAGAATATGAGCTTATATCCACATCTGCAGTTACAAGACCATCTGGATTTGACCAAGTATGTAGAGTGGTTGCACCAATTTTAATGGAACCTGAAGTATAGGTGTTAATACCAAAGAGCACTTTAAAGGTATAAATATCAGATATCGCTTCACCCTTCAAAGGTGCAACTATTGAAACTGGAACAGTAAATCCAACTGGAACATCACTATTCGCCCAGTCCCAATCAAAAACAGTTTTGAAATATGCAGCTACTTTTGTATTTTTAACAATAGCTCCAGCTTCACGATTATTTACTACAGAATTATTTGACCAATTTATACTTGATACACAAGCATATTGCCCATCTACATTGATATATTTATTATGATCATATCCTGTTGCTTTGAAAAATCGAACTTGTGCTCCTATGCTCATAAAAGATTCAGTAACATTATTGGTTGTTGAATCTGGTTCAGGTATTATGATTCTTACAGCTATTCCTCTTTGGGCAGCATCCATAAGATCATCATAAAACAAACAATCAAAATTAATGTATTGTAATTCAACATCAATTGATGTTGTTGCACTCATAAGCAAAGCATGTATTTGATCATAACTATTATCAGGTGCAAAAACAGGGGTAACTTCCATAGAACCTACAGTAGTATTTAGAGTATCAAATGGATGAGTGTAGGTACCACTTGTTTCTGCTGGTGGTAGTGAACCATTATTCACACCAGACGTTGGATTTCCAATAGATATATCATCTAATAAAACATTTTCATATTAGGTTGCTATTTCTGCATCATCAAACATATAACCCATTTCTCTATTCGTTCGAGCAATATTGGCTTCTGGAATGCTTGAAGGAGCCCAATTCCCAGAATAAACAAATGTTAATTGATGATCAATTATCCAAAATTTAGCATGAGTATAAGTAAAAGATGAACTAGCAGTATAAACATCAATTCCTGCTTGATCTAACATATATGCAGCTGTTTCTGTGTAATCATCTTCATAAGAATTAACTCGGTCATGTGACACTAAAACTAAAACTTCCACGCCACGAGTGTGGGCATCTATTATTTTGTTAACAAGAGATAAACTGGAAAGTGTATAGACTTCAAGATAGAACGAGGTTTCTGCTTTATCTAAAGTCGATGCTATTAAATCATAGGCTGAATCTGGTCCAACAAAACAAGTAACATTTCTAACTCCTGTGAACGTTGTGGTTGTGATCGCGCTCGAATCAAACCATTGTTCTTCATCCCAAATAATTTTTCCTTCAACAGTAGCTTTATTCGTTGAAACCATCAAAAAAGATGGTAAAATCATAATTGCTACTAGAGCTAAAATTATTTTATTATTTAAGTGCTTCATGTATCTACATATAGGATTACAATTATTAAATATGTATTGTTTATTTTTTCTGGGTAGAACTAAATTATTTCTCGAGAATTTCAAAAGCTGTTTTTATAACTTCAGATACATTATCTCTACGTGCGACGATACCAAGTAATCGTTTATATTGATTATATTGTCTTTCATCCACTTCCATTATATCCATGATTTCTTCCATAGTTTTTTCATTGATACCAGGAATAGCTATCAATTCAGTAGCAAATTCAAGAGGTGTTAGACGTTCTACAGTTGTTTCTTTTGGTTCACCGAAAATTGTTTTCAAATATTCGAGGTCTTCTTCCGTAGCTCCCCAAACATGTATGGAATAACTATTTTCAATAACTCTTTGTTTAATTTGTAATTTTGGTTTAATTAAAATAAAATGGCTGATATTATCTTCATCGATTTTAACATCAGTGTCATATTTTAATGCAATTTCCTCTAATTTAGTCATAATATCAATTTCTTTATCAATTAAAAATAGTGCTTTCATATAGAATTGTTCCAATTTTTCCTATATAGTTATTTCCTTCAAAGCAAAACAAATCAAAAAATCTCAAAATAGATCTTTCACTGATAATTCTATTGCTTTAACAAAATCATCAGGTGAAACACCAGGTATATCAATTTTTTCTGTTTGGAATACTTGTGCCACAGCAGCATAGATGTGTTTTGGATGTAATAATGTACCCATTAAAGCATTTTCAATTAATTCAGGTGCATTATTTGGTTGTGTTGAGAAATCACCACTAATCATCATATCTTTGATGAACTCCTTTTCAACCTCAAAAAAGAGTCTGATCAAACCACCAGTTGCCTTGTAAACTGCTTCATAGATTTGTGTTGCAGCTGAAATTTTTACTTTCCTTTTTTCCATCAATTCTGAACGTCTATGTTCTATAAGATTTAGCCATTCTTCACTCAAATATTTCTTTTGAAGGTCATCATCGATTTCTTTTTCTTTTGGTAGTAATTTTTTCTCAATCCTTAATGAAATATCTAAACTCTCTTCGAATTTTTCAATAAGGATTTTTTTCACTTTTTGTCTGTCAGGTAAATCACCTAGAAATTCTCTAATTGTCCCTAATCTTTCTCGTAAACTGGAAGCAATTTTATCTCTAAATTTTTCATTAGGAACTTTTAATATCTTAACCATTTCATCAAAATTAAAATCAAAAATCAGATTACCAGTTAAAATACGTGCCCCGCCAACTTCGGCAGCACCATTACCAGATATTTTTTTACCATTAGCTTCAATATCATTAACTGGTGCATAATTTGCTGGTATCCCTATTTCTCTATATGTCTTAATTGGTGCTTGAAGAACAGCTTCATATAATTTTGCAACTGAACGAGGTAATTTTTTATTATTCAAATTAGCAATTATTTGATAGAAAAGTTGTCCATCATCTAAATAAACTGCTCCTCCTCCTAAAGGACGTCTTACTACGGGTAAATTATTTTTCTGACAATAATCAAGATCGACTTCTTCGGTAATAATTTGATGATATCCAACACAAACAATTGGATCCTTAGGCCAACAAATCACAATGGTGTTTTCAATATCATCATATTTTTCCATTGCTAATCCTAAAGCATGATAAATTGTTTGGGTACCAATTCCTGGCAAACCATCTAGTTCAAGTAGACGCCATTCTTCTGTCATTAGAATCACAGTAGGATAAATCAAATCTATTTATCCAATAAATAATTTTTCTTTTCTTTTTCAACATTCTATAGAAAATAACAAAAAGCAGATTATACTAACAATAATTATGAAAATTGAAAAAACTAAATTTGGTTCCATAACAATTGATAGTAAAACATACAACTATGACATTTACATTAATATTGATGGAACAATTACAAAAAGAAAAAAAGAGCTTTCTAAACCAATAAGTAAAGGTCATACTGTTTTAGGTCCTGAAGAGTTAAAATTCCTTTTAGATCAAAAACCAGAAACTCTAGTGATTGGAAAAGGGCAAAGAGGGATTTTACCCATGCCTAAAGAATCAAAACAAATTTTAGAAACAACAAAAGCAATCATAATTATGGATAAGACACCTGTGGTAATACATTTACTCAATTCTTTATTAGAGAAGAAGGCTAAGGTAGTTGCTATACTACATTTAACTTGTTAGCTTGATTAGTTTTACTCCATAAATTTTTTTAGTATTAATTTTTAAATATAAACTATATCTCATAAGGAGAGAGCATAAATCTAATGTCTTTAGCTCATGGTATTGTTGAAAAAGCATTCACAAATAGAGACCCAGATTATTCTAAATTACAGACTCAAGAAGCTAAAGATGCAGAGCTCGAAATAAATAAAATTCTAAATAGAGATGATATTGAATCTACTGCTAATCCTAAAAATCAAGGTGAATTATTAGTAGTATTTATTCATGGATACTCCTCCTCAAAATATAACTGGCTAGATCCAGATATAGGAAATTTAGGATGGCTCAAGGATTATAAAAACAACCCTCCTACAATTGATTTTGGTTGGCATGCAATTCCTCCACCACCATTTCTAGTTGTTGATTGGTCTCTCTCAAAAAGCTTAGCTCCAAGAGGGGCTTCTGAAGTTTTGGATAGTCATAAAATCGAGTGGTTAACTTATTCACAAAAATCACCTTTTGGTAAAATTGATGATTCAGTTATTGAGTTATTTGAGATTCTAAAAGCTATTAACAAAATATATGGTCATAGAAGGATCATTCTGATTGCTCATTCTAGAGGGGGACTTATCTCAAAGAAATATTTGGACCTTACTGAAAAAACAAATGTTGAAAAGTTAATTACTTTTGGAACACCTTTTGGTGGAACTTTCTTATCAGCTATTGATTTATTCAAAACACCAACTAAATATTTCCTCAAAAAAGTAAGATGGATAAGAAAATTATGGGATATAAGAGAAAATAGACAAATTGAAAATGTTTCAACAAAACAAATGTCACCAAATTCTGAATTCTTAACTGACCTATCAAAAATGGGTTGTAGAAATGATGTAAAATACGTTAATGTAGCTGGAAGTTGTTCCCATATAAGCAATGTTTATACATGGCACTGGCAGTTAACATCTTTGAAAAGGAATAAAGAGCTGGCAAAAAAGAAATCAAAAGAACGTGAGAAGCTCTTTGTAAGTAAAAGAAATCCAATAGAATGGTACAGTCTCCCTAAAAATCCAAAACTACATGTTTATAATTGGATACTAAAACCTAGAAAAATACTTGAGATTTATCCAAGGATAGGCCTTCTAGAAGTACTTCAAGGCGATGGTGCAGTATCAATTAAAAGCGCATTATTACCTTTTCCTGAAGTTAAGCACTATATTTTATATAAAAATCACATGGAAATTTCTTGTTGTGAAGAAGCTTATGAGATAATGATTCGAGAAATAAAAGAATGTTTAAAGGATTAATTTTTGTAATATTAAAAAAGAAAAAGTAAAAAACATCTAATACTATTAATTATTTTTAGAAACATGTTAGTAAATAATTAAACAAAAGGCGGGGATATACAATAAGAGATCCAATAAAAATAAAACGTGTATCATTTCTACGACTTTTGTGGTTTACTAAACTTAATTTAGAAATTCATAAGCAAGACCCAATTTTTCAAAAAGCTAATGAATCCTTTTTGAGTAAAATAAAATTTCAAATTAGTTTTTTCTTTAAATTGCTAACTCAACATCGATTTGTAATAAAAGAAGGGAAAAAAGTAGCTGGGGCTCTCTCTCTCGAGAAGAGAAAAGCATCAATGTTTATCTATGCAGTTGGGGTTGTAGAAGGATTTAGAAAGAGGGGTTATGGAACAAAATTAATGAATTTTACAGAGGAATTTACTAAAAAGAAAAATAAGTATTATATTACCTTCTCAGTTTTACTTGAGAACACACCAGCTGTTACTTTGTATCATAAATTACAATATCGTCCTTTAGGTGTTGGTTTAACTTTAATCAGGTTTTTCACTTGGAAACTTACAACATCAGATATACATCTTACGAAAGAAAAAATTAACTTTAAACCAATATTTGATCATAAAAATATAAATGAAAAAACTCTTTATTGGTGGCACGAAGAGGTAAATTATCTTACTGGTGAAGAAGGTAAAATTCTGTGTGAGGAAGATGCTCTTATAGATTTTGATTTCAAATCAGATTGGATTTACTATGAGATAATTATTAATGATACTCCTTCAGGAATTGTTTTCATAATACCTTCTGATTTATTTAATACAATAGTATTATTTAGTAATACTGAAACTTGGAAAAGGGAATTATTTTTGCAATTACTTAATGAATTGACTGAGAAAAAACTTCAGAATAATATTAAAACGGATTTTAACTCCAAAACCAAATATCAATTACAAAAATTATCTATGTTACAAATTTTCTTAACACATCAACATAAAGAAGCTCTTCTTAATTCATTTTCAAAAGAATTAATTATACCTGATACAACTGAGGATCGCCAAATTTATTTTAAAAAATTAGACTAAATAACTAAAGACATAAAAATCGATAAGTAATTAGAGATAAAATAGTAATTCAAACTACTAATGGTAAATTTGATAATTATATGAGATGTATGATAATGAACTCTTCAACTTTTGATTCAATCATGAAAGAAATCGATGGCACAAAAACTTTTCAACATAGCACAAAAAGAAGAATAATCGAATTATCTCTATTCTTGTTTTTTCTTGCAGTAGGAATTTTAATAATCATCTTTGGTGCTGTTTTCACAGATCAAGGTTTATTTTTCCGGATATCATTAATAATTATTGGATCAATAATTACTATACTGTATCTCGAATCTTTTCTTTCAACTATAAATAATAAAATCATACTATCAAAGGAAGGTTTGAAATTCCGTTCTTATTTTAATTGGCAATACATTGAATGGAAAAATCTACAATCAATTGAATATGAAGAACGACAAGCTCGATTCCCCAAAAAGGAAATTCAAAAAACTAGAATAATTAATTTAGAGTTCAAATTAAATGAAAATGATAAATTAACTTTTCCAATTCATAAATTCAGAGTAAAGGAAGCAGAACAAATAATATCCGAGCTACAAAAAATATACCACGAAATGCATGGAAAGAAGCATGAAAAATCTACTGAAATTAAAAATAAAACACCAATCACAGATGAGGAAATTGACGCTCAAATCCCACCAAAGGTAGATGATTCGGAAATAGAAAGCGAATAGCTTTATCTATTTTTTACATTGTAAAACTTGCACAATTAACCAACCATTCGTGTTGGTTGTCGTAAGCTTTAATATCCTCACTAAATTTAACCATTCGTAAAATTGCTGAACGTACTTGAAAGCCACTATTTATTAGATGTTGATAAGTTAACCAATAACTAGAATTGATACTAAGTTTCAAATCTGTTTTTTTATTATCTAAACCTAATTTTTCACAAGCTAACAATAAATAATCCAATAATTTTGGTTCTTTAATATCCTTGTCAGCAATGATTACTTTGATTATTAATGTTTGATCTGGTGGTGTTTCTTCATATCTAGCTGCTAATCGGCAAATAGCATATGCTTCTATAAAGCCTTCATGTTTGATAAAAATCGTTTCACCAATTTTGTAATCATTAGCTATTTTCATTTCTGAAGTGTGGTCTAAACCGTTTTCTATTTTTTCAGCTAACCATTTACATCTTGTATATGCGTCTTCTTTATTTTCTTCTTGTGAAAGATAACTTATCTCGAGATTATTCTCAAGAGCAAAACTTGCAAACTCTTCATCCTTTCGTGGTGAATTAATTATTGGTCTTATTAAACTAATAGTTTGAAATGCTGGTTTGAATCCCAATTTACTGTAGAGTCCAATATTAGCACTACTATCAGGCATAGTCTCGAGTCCAAGATAGGTGACACTCTTTTTCTTATCAAGGTATTCAATTATTTTAAGCATTAATTCTTTTCCAACACCTTTCCCTTGAGATTCAGGATCAACTCCAAAAGTTCCAATCCACCCAATTTTACCCCAAACATGACCAAAAATTGCACCAATAACTTTCTTTTTTTCTAAAGCAATCAAACAACCTTCGGGTTCATTTTCGACATAGGGAATTATACCTTCAGCTGTTCTTTTTCTCTCTCTTGAAACGCCACGTCTTTTCAAATAAGAGTCATTGAAAGCTACTTTTAATACTTCAATAACATCAGGAATGTGTTTTTCAGTCATTGGCACTATTTTCATATCTAATTCTTCCAAAATGATTGCTTTAATTTTATTATGCTGGTTTAAATATACCCAATCCATTGGTAAATAACAACGTTAATCCAATAAGAATCAACATACCACCTAAAATTCTACCAATAATATTAGCTTTTCGTAAACCTAAATTCATAATAACTTGATTGCCAATCAAAGGCATAATTAGTATCCCTAATCCTAGAGACATAAAGATTCCAAAAGTAAAAATTAAACTCCAATAGAAAAATGAGAGAAAAATCAAGATAATAGGAGCTAAAATAATAAAGAATATGAAGATAATGTAAAATCTATCAACAAAAGAAAAATATCTATTTACTTTTAATTCATGTTCTTTTGAACAAATCAAAAATTGCTCAGGAACATCCTTCCCTCTACGAAGTAATTCTGCTTGGTATAATGTTTTTTCAGTATCTCCTGTAGAGTGACACCAATAACAATATTCTTTTTCAGTTGAAGTTTTAATCAAAGCTACTGAAGTTTTATTTGAAGTATCTGAATCTTCAGCTAAAGTATTAGTTTTCTCATTGACCATGATAGAGTGATTTCTATATTATTTTAAAATACTTTTCTAATTGAATGAAAAGAAAAATTCAAACGTTTAATTTATTAACCATAAATTTAATGTGTTTATAACAAAAAATACTTAATAACTAATGGAATAGATATTCCAACAAACTTAAAAGTAAAATTAAGTATTAATAACATCATACTATAAATTAAAGGTGATAAAAATTGCCATACCAATGTCCTAAGTGTGGAGCAGAAAACGTAAAAGAAGTTGAAGACAAATCCAAAGTATTAGGTTATGCCGGGCATGTACCCATTTATGCTAAGGTTAAAGTCTGCAAAGAATGTGGGAATAGGTTTACAGATTAGATGAATTAATATTCTAAACTGTAGTATTTTTTTCTACTTTCATACCAAATTTTTAGACCAACTGCTATTTTTCTTTCTTTTTAATTTTATTAATCTTTATTCCAAATAATTTCTCCTTTTTGAGCAGTTTCTACTTTAACTAGGATTGGTGGTTTTACTGTTATCCTGAATTTATATTTCATTGCTAATTCAGTCAATTTTTCTTTAGTATCTTCCAGTGCAGCATCTATTGTTTCAGCAACAAGGAATTCAATTGTTTCTTTATCTAGTGGCATTTCCAAATCACTCGTTTAAAATCATAGTAATTTGATTGTTAATATCTTTATTATCATTTTGTATGCTAAGTTTCTTTTTAAAAGAGTAAATTATAAAAAATTGTTTAAAAGAATAATTACACTATTAAATACACAAATACAAGGTGTTTATATGACCAATTATTCTAAAATGGCTTTAATATCCATTGTAACTACGCTTATAGGTTTAATTCTAACAATCCTGTTATTTTTCCTAATTTTATATCGACCTATCTTGTTTTGGTTTTTAATAGTAATTATCTGGATTATTCTCAGCAGTATAAGTGGAATATTGGTAGAATCATATAAAGAGTGTGCATTAACCTGTTCTTTTAATGCGATATTAAATTTTGTAATTTTAGTTTCAACACTACTTATCTTCAATACATTGGCTAACGATATATTAGAATTGTTCAATATTCCCCCAACTACGTCTAGCGAATGGGGAATGATCTTATCTTCATTTCTAACTGCACTACTTATTACAATAATTATCTTTGGCATAACAATTCTTATCTCACTAAATTCATATCTGATAAAAGATAGAATTAAGAAATCCCAAGGAAAGGATTCCAGCGAGATAGAACATGAATTTTACACTAAATATGAAACTTCAAGTGATGAAGGATATTATCATAGAAAGAAAAAGGAAGAAGATTTTCAAGATTAGAATTATTAGAAATAATTTAATAATAAAATCGTTTCTATTTTAATAATCAGATTATAGATGATTAAAATGAAAAAAGGTCATACTGCTCTTGGAGCTTTTATCGGTTCATTAGTAGCAGCTGCGCTTGCAGTTTTAGTTATATGGTTGGGTTCATTTCTAGCTATGGGAATTTTTATTCCTTTGATAATTGTTGCTTGGATACTAGGTGGATTTGTAGCTGGATTAATTGCTACAACACCAGGTAAAGGTGCACTTTCAGGATTTCTAGCATCAATATTCATGTTTCTTGTAAATGCAATAGTATTTATTTTAATAACAGTAATTGCTGGTGAAGTAATATTTACACTAATTTTTGAAATCCTAACTTTAGGTCTATATGATCCTGCTTTGTTACCATCAGGAGCTATATTTATGCTAATATTGGTTGGACTTTTGGTTTCATTAATTGTTTCAGCAATTTCAACGATATTTATGGTAATAGGTGGGGCAATAGGTGGAGCAATTATAAATCCAAAGAAATCTCAAAAGGATGCTTATCAAGATTATCCTACTAGGTAATTATCAATAAATTTCCATAGCTAATATTTGGATGAACTCAATTAATTCTGAAAAATATTAGTAACCTTTTTTTAGAAAAAATTAAACATAAGTTTATTATGGATTATTCGTTATCAATAAATCGAAAATCGTTAAAAAAAATAGCTGGAAAATGAAATGTTAGATTCTGTTGACAAAAAAATCATTGAAATTCTCAAAGAGGATTCCAGAACAACAAATGTAGAAATTGCTAAAAAAATAAAGCGAAGTGAATCAACAGTTCGTCAAAGAGTAATGAAACTAATTGAAAATGGGATTATAAAACGATTTTCAATAGAAGTAAATCCCTCAGCTTTTGGCTATAATACTATAGCCTATATAGGAATAAACACTCATCCTAGTAAATTGTTAAAGGTAATTAAATCTTTGAAGAAAATAAACGATATCGTTTCAATATCTACCTCAACTGGTGATTATATGATTATTTGTCAAATTTGGGCTGAAGATGGTGTTCATTTATCAGATATAGTCGATAAAGTGGAAGATGTAGATGGTGTTATAGAAGTTTTACCTTCAATAATTCAAGAAAAGCATAAGGAATAATTTATTTCAATCAATAATAATATCCAAAGGATAATTATCTTCAATTAATGACTTAAAATTAAAATTCT